>DASXOL010000064.1:0-8059 GCA_036494295.1 Pseudonocardiaceae bacterium | reverse complement strand
CGCGGCCAGGCCACCGGTGTGGCAGCGCGGCGGCGCCGCCGCGGCCGCGGCGGCCTGCGGTACGCCCGCCACACCCAGCCCGGCCACTGTCCCCGCGACCGCGAGGCCGGCCGCGATCACCGCATTCGTCAGACGTGCCATCGAACCCCCATCGAGACATTCTTGCTGTCGGACGCACACGCACCGTCGCGTGTGCCGCACTCCGTAACTGATGCGGCAGGACCGGCCCGGAATACATCGGCCCGATTTGCGCCAGTCGGTCCGCCGGCGACGCGGGAGCAGGGTGGCCACGCGCGCACCGCGCGGCGCCCGGTCCTTGGTGACCGTCACACCGTGATGACTCCGCAGGACGGCACGCGGCGGATTCCGGCGTGGCGGAGAACCGGCGCGCTGAATGACGTCCGTCGCCGAACCGCTGACCGCGGTGTTCCGCGTGTGATGCCGTGGTGATGGGGTGCGCGGATCGTGGAGCGGCGGGATGTGAATGGGGAGGAGGCAGATCCGTGACCGGCACCGCGAGCAATCGAGATGAACCAGCCGATATCGAGTCCGGCTTCGATTCCGGATGAGCGGCGGATGGGCGATCGAGTCGATCACCGCGGCGTTGCGTGACCTCGTCGAGTCGGGATTGAAGGAGGTGGAGGACCAGGCCGTCGCGATAGTGGGGCCGCCGGACCGCGACGGCGAGTCGCCATTCGGGCGCGTCACCGTGTTCCTTTATCAGGTCGGGCCGGACGATTGCCGGTCCGGGGACACCGGGTACGCCAGGGAAGCGCTGCCGTTGGTGCTGCGTTATCTGCTCATCCCGGACGCCGCGGGCGACGAGCTGGCCGTGCACCGGCTGCTCGGCGCGGCGCTGTGGGCGCTGCAGGACCACCCGCTGCAGGCTGACGAGCAGGAACAGCTCAGCGCGACGCCACGGGCGATGGACGTGGTGGGGATGCGTGCGCTGTGGTCGATGTTCGGGTTGCCGTACCGGCTGTCCACCGCTGTCGAGGTGCGCGGGGTGCGACTGGACCGGCCACCCCGCCCGGACCGCGGCGCGGCGGGCGATCCCGATCCGCCCGAGCCCGCGCTGCTCGGCGCGGCCGGGCCGCGCGGGCGGTCCGCCGCGCAGCTCGGCGACCTGGTGCAGCTGCACGGTCGCCACCTTCGGCGCCCCGTCACCGTGCGGCTGGCACACCGGCTGCTGCCCCGGCCTGTCGAGCTGCCCGCGGGGGCTGCGGACACCGATCCGGACACGGTGCGGTTCACGTTGCCCGACACCCCGCCCGATCTGCCGGCAGGCGTCTGGCTGGTGTCACTGCTCTGTCTGGACGGGCAGCCGGTGACGTCCAACGACGTGGCGCTCGCGGTCGCGCCGCGGATCACCACGGCGATGCCGATGGTCGTCGCCCGCGACCGGGCGGGCACCGCGGTGGTGCGGATCGACTGTGAACCCGCGGTGCGCCCCGGTCAGCTCGCCTTCCTGCTGCTCGGCGACCTGCCGGTACCGGCTGAGCCAGGCGGCGGGGGCACGGTGGAGTTCCGGATCCTGCACGCCCGGCCCAGGACCTACGCGGTCCGGCTACGGATCGACGGGGTGGACAGCCTCGGGCTCGGACCTGACGAGCCCGGCGCCGGGCACCTGATCACGGTGACGTGACGCCGCGGACCGCGCGGACGTCAGCATGGTGTCGAACAGCGCGGACGGCCGCCCCCCGAGCTCGTTGCCGATCAGCACGCGGAAGAACTCGTAGTGGCGCCGCGCCTCCGCCAGATTCTGCTGCGCGAGATGCACGCTCACCACCGCCCGGTGCGCGCTCTCCCGCAACGGCTCGGCGCAGACACACGCGGCGGCGGCCTCGAGCGCCCGGGCGTAACCGCGTTGGCCGATCAGCCGCTGCACCAGGATTTCCAGCGCGTGCAGCCGAAGCTGGCTCAGCCGCTCCCTTTCCAGCAACACCCAGTCCTGCGTCCAGCCGGGCAGGAGCTCCCCACAGCTGAGCACCCGGTGGGCCAGGTTCTCATCGGGACAGTCCCGCGAACTGACCATGCGGTACGCGGCCGCGGTGAACAGGGGAACGTCCACTGTGATCTCCGGCGCCAGGACCAGCGCGTCGCGGCCGCTGTGCACCAGCGGGCCACAGGACCGCTGCAAGCGCCACAGCGTGCTGCGCAGGCTGCCCTGTGCCCGGGCTTCGGTGGCTTCGGGCCACAGACAGTCCGCGGCCCGCGATCGGGTGGCGTTGCCGCGCAGGCCCAGCCAGGCGATCAGCTGCCTGCCCCCGGCGGGCACGGCGACCTCGACGCCGTTGCACAGCAAGCGAAAGCCGTCGAGCAGGCACAGCCGCATCGGCGCGCCGGTGCGAGGTGCGGACATCGGCCTGGCGGGAAGGATGGCTGTCATGGGTGCTCCCTCCCGCAATGTCAGGTCCACGACATCTCCGCCAGTGAAACTCCGTTGGCAGACAGGGGAAATGAGCAATCAGCGCGAAGTTGATCGGCATGATCGATCAGACGCTGCCGGCATCGGCAACCGGCTTTCCGGACTGGTCGAGCCCTGGTTGGAGGCCCGGTCGAGGCCCAGTCGGAGCCTAGTTGGACGAGGTCTCCATCGGACCGAGCGACGGCAGGGTCCGCAACCGCTCGTGCAGGTCCACGGCCACCATCCCGGGCCGCAGGAGCTTGCTCAGCCGCTGGTCGACCACGCCGAGCCGTTGCCGGGACGTCTCCCGGAGCATCGCGGCCGGGATCGAGTCCAGCACGTCCAGCGCGAGCTGGGCGCCGGACTCGGGCCTGCGGCTGTCGATCTCGGCGCGGGCCAGCGTCAGGGTGGCGGCAGCCCAACCGGGACGACCGGGTGAGCAGTGCGCCACCGATGCCTCCGCGTGCACCCCGGCGGCGGTGGCGTTGCCGATCGCGAGCTCGGCCTCGGCCAGGTGCAGCTCCAGCTCCGCGGTGTCGAACCCGAACCTGCCTGGCTCGTCGGGCGTCGGCGCGGCGTCCATCTCGCGCTGCGCCGCGCTGATCGCGTCCCGCGCCTCGCCGTGACGGCCGAGTTCGGCCAGCGCGGGAAGCTCGGCCCAGGCGATCATCTGCGCCCGGTGCAGCGGGGTGCCCGCCAGGTCGACCGCGCCGCGGGCCAGGTCGAGAGCCGAGGTGGGCTTGTTCTGGTAACGGTCCAGCATGCTCCGCGCGCCGAGCGCCCATGAGGTGAGCCGGTGGTGGCCGACATCGGCGCCGAGCCCGCCCGCGGTGCCGAGATGGATGTTGGCGGCGCTGTAGTCGCCGCGGTGCAGGGCCAGGTTGCCGAGCAGCGCGGACAGCCAGCCGCCGAGGCGGCGCAGCTCGGTGCGCGCGCCGGGCGACTGGGGGTGGCCGAGCATCGCGTTCACCACCGCACGGCAGCGATGCACCTCGGCCGCCAGCATGCTGGGCGGGAACGCGGAGTAGCGCAGCGCGAAGTACTGGACGGCCTGGTCGAGCTGGTCCCTGGCCAGCGGGCCGCCACCCGGACCCTCGACCTCGAGCGCGAACTGGACCGACTCCCGTACCGCGGACAGTGCCCCGGCCCCGATGTTGCCGTCGTTGCCGAGGACTTGCGGCTCGCGGCCGTGCGGCTCGCGGGGGGTGGCAACGGGTCCGCCGAACCTCCGGTCACCGTGCGAACCCATCCCCCGTACCCACGTCGCCAGCCCGAGCTGATCGCTCCTGGCGTGGTACAGACGGCAGAGCGCCTCGCCGTACTCCGGCCCCGGCTGCGCCTGTCCGTGCTCCCAGCGGCACAGCATCGACGAGCTCACCGCGGGCATCGCCAGACCCGCCTGCCGGTACAGCGCGGCGAGGCTGGCGATCACCTGTGGCCGGGACCATCCATAGGACAGCCGCCAGGCCTCCAGCGGGCGGACATCGGGCAGCTCCTGCTGGATGTGGGCGACGATGCGCTCCACACTCCACCCGGCGATCTGCCCCTGCTGACGGAGCTGCTGGGCGCGCCGCTGGATCTGCGCCCGCCTGAACCGGCTGACTTTACCCATGTCAGGTGCCGCTCCCCGCGCGAGCCGGAATTCGAGCTGGATTACAGCCGTTTTGGCCGGGCTGGATGACTTCCCATCATCCCTGCTACCAAATTTCACAGCATTACCCCGTTCGGGTGGCGGTCAAATTGGTCCATACGAGTGCCGCCGCGAATGCTTCCAGCGCCGAAATATACTGCCGGTGAGCGGCTGGGTGGACACATTGACGGGAGCGGCAATGAGCAGACCAGAAAGGGAGCATTGTGGTGCTCAGCTATCACGCCGGATGCTGAGCACAACGCAAGCGGAGACAGCCACTTGACCCCTACGGAGGGAAGCACAGCCTGGGACGAACGGCACCTATCATTGGTGGCCGAAGCACAGCAGAACTGTTTATGTGACAGTGCGCCCAGCAGTGCCGGGGGTGGGCGCAAGTTACCGTCCGAGGGGGGGAAATTGAAGGCACCACAGGATGGGTGCACAATCGCCCTGCTCGGGGGCTTCCAGGTCCATGCCGACGGGGCGAGCCTGTCGCTCCCCCTCGGCGCGCAGCGACTGCTCGCCCTGCTCGCGCTGGAGGACGGCGTGGTCGACCGGTCGACCGCCATCGAGCGACTGTGGCCGGACAGTCCCCGTGGCCGGGCGGCCGCGAACCTGCGCTCCGCGTTGTGGCGTGGCAGGCACGCGGGTGCCGCGACGCTGATCGACGGTGTCGGACCCCGCCTTCACCTGGCCGCCGGCGTGCGGGTCGATCTGCACGAACTGCGCCAGCGGGCCCGGCAGATCGCGATCGGGGTTTCTTCGGATCCGGAGAGCTACGAGGACGTCATCAACGGACTCTCCCGCGACCTGCTTCCGGCATGGTCGGACGACTGGCTGCTCCCCGAGCGCGAGCGCTGGGACCAGGTGCGCCTGCACGCTCTCGAGACCCTCGCCCAGCAGTTCCTCGCCACCGAGAACTACCTCTCCGCCATGGAGGCCGCACTGGCCGCGGTAGGTATCGAGCCCATTCGGGAAAGCGCGCACCGCATCGTACTCAAAGTGCATGTCGCGGAGGGGAACTCGGCCAGTGCACTGAAGCATTACCAACGGTATCGGGCGCTGCTTCAACTGGAACTGGGCGTGACGCCGTCACGCCAGATGGACGAGATCATTCACCCGCTGGCGTCGGCATGGAGACGCCCGAAAGACCCGCGCTGACCAATTGCCGGGAATGCTTTCTCACCGCCGCGGATGTGCGCTTTCGGTGAAGGGGACGAGCGGACCACAACTGTGACGCAGCGTCGCGGCCGGGCCCCGCCGACTGCCGCCCACGATCACACCGGTGACCGTGCGTCACCTGAGGGCGCGGCGTCCCCGTGATCCCCCCGCACGCCGGCCGCCCGGCCTGCGTCCGGCGTCGCCCGGCAGGCGATGTCCCGTCCTCGGCGATCCTCGCCGGAGGGTCGCCGGGCCGGACGGCAGTTCGCCGCAGGTCAGCCGGCACCTCGGGACCGGAAATCACCCGCCGAGCAGGCTCCGTCAGGCAGAACGATCGACGCTGGCCATCAACGGCGGCTCGTCGCGCCAGCCGAGCTTGCGCGAGAGGCCGCGCGCGATCGACAGCACGGCGCGGACCTGTTCCGAGGTGTTGCTGACGCGCCAGAGCACGGACCACGGGTACTGGGCCATGGGCTGGATGAGCAGTTTGCGCACCCCGGGGAACGGCATCGCACTGGACGCGGGGACACAGGCCAGGCAGCGCCCCTGTACCACCAGGTCGACGGCCGCGCGGATGCTGTCGACCGTGCCCGGGTAGACCCGCGGGGTGAAGCCCGCGGTGCGGCACAGTTCGATCAGGAACTGGTTGAATTCCGGCGCCCGGTGATCCGAGGAGAGCAGTATCGGCTCTTCGGCGAGCACTGCGAGCGGCACGCTGGGCAAGGCCGCCAGCCGGTGCCGTTCGGAGATGAGCACGCAGAGCGGGTCCATCCGGCACAGCTCCGAACCGACCTCGGGCGGCACGAAAGCAGCACGCCCGAACCCCAGGTCCAGCCTGCCGTCGACGAGCAGTTTGATCTGGTCCGCGACGCCCAGCTCCACCTGGTGGATCTCCAGGTCAGGCCATCTGTCCTGCACCACCCGCAGGATCTGCGGTATGGAGTCGTAGCTCGCGTCGGGAGTGCCGACCCACAGCGCGGGCGGCGCCGTGCCGGCCCGTTCCGCGGCGGCAGCGGCACGGTGGACCTGGGCGAGGATCTCCCTCGCCTCGACGAGGAACGCGCTTCCTGCCGGGCTCAGCCGGACACGGTGGGTGGTGCGCTCCAACAGCCGCACGCCCAATTCCCGCTCCAGTCGCTTCAGCTGCTGGCTCAATGCTGACTGCACGATATGTTCGCGCCTCGCGGCACGGCCGAAATGAAGTTCTTCGGCGAGCGTGACGAAATAGCGAAGCTGTCTCAGCTCCATGACCCACCCCTATGAGTGAAGACAAATACTGAAAATGACACCCCCCGCGGGAATCACTCACCGACAGGTTCCGCCCGCTGCCGTCACCGCTCTGTCGTCGCTCCGTCACCGCCGTCTCGCCGCGGCGTCGTGATCCCGTCTTCGAAAGCGACCACTTGGGGACCCGTCGTGGCGCAACGGGTCACGCGAGCAGCAGCAGAGACGTCTCGGTGACGATGGGATGACCGACCGTGCACGGCCACGACACGGTGCATCAGCTCAGATACACCCGGCCACGACCGACGGGTACCGCACAACCGGCACGGCCACGGCAGCCGATCGTGGCGCGGACACACGTATGCGGAGACGTTCCGGACGTTTCCCGCGCCCAGGGCATATACCGAACCTCAACCGACGCGTTCATTGTGGCACCGCAGGGCCGCGGATTCGACGCGATCATCATCATTTCTCATGATCGCATTCCAGCGATTGTTCGTGCACACCACCCGCCCGCGGGCGGGCCTGGTACTCAGGCCTCGCGAACCGTGACTCCCTCGTCGGCGAGGCACTCCAGCAATCGGTCCAGGAACTCCACCTGCGCGGTGACCAGCTTCCGGCGCGCCGCGGCGCAGTCGACCCATTCGGCGCGGTCCACCTCCGGAAAGCTGCGCATCCGGCCGGAACCTCGGGGCCACTCCATCTCGAAGTGGTTGCTGCGCACGGTCGCCGTGTCGAAGCCGGCCCGCAGCGCGTATGCCGTGATCCGTTTGCCGCCGGACTGCGTGACCGTCCCGAGTTCGTGCAGCTCACCGGGGGGCAGCGGCGATCCCATCTCCTCGCAGAACTCCCGCGCCGCCGCGGCCCTCGGCTCTTCGCCGTCCTCGTACTCGCCCTTGGGGATGGACCAGGCTCGCTCGTCCTTGCGCGCCCAGAACGGGCCGCCCATGTGCGCGATGAGCACCCTCAGCACACCGTCGTCCACCTGGTAGAGCATGGTGCCCGCGCTGCGCGCCATACCGGCCTCCGTAATACCTTGTCGACAGTGCCTGCTCGACGGTCATGAACGCGGCTGGGTGAGGGCGTCGAGCAGGCCGTTCCTGATCTCCGGGCGGCCCGCCGCGACCAGGGTGAAGGTGGCCTCCCGCACCAGCCGCTGCGGGTGGCTGCGGGCGAGGATCCCGGAGCTGCCCACGGCCACCACGAGCGCGCAGGCCGCCCGGTGGGCGAACTCGGACGCGGCGGCGCGGGCGGCAGGCAGCGCGTCGGGAGCGGCCAGCCCGTCGTCGAGGCTGCACCGGATCGCGTCCTGTTCGGCGCGCAGCGCCGTCGCCGTCCCGGTCTCGCCCGCCGCGCCGATCAACCGGATGCACCGGCCCGCGATGCCGAGCGCGAGACTGCCGTTGACGCGCGCGCTGATGTGCTGGTTGGCCAGGAAGTCGGGATGCGGGATCGCGCTGACGACCTGCTCGGCGGGCACGAAGTGGTCGTCGAAGTGCAGCCGCACGGTGCTGCTGGCCTGCGCGGCGATCAGCCGCAGGTCGGTCACCGCGACCCGGTCCCGTGCCTCGGCGTCGACCAGCAGGTTGATGATGCGGCCCGGCTCGTCGTCGCCGGTGGCGGTGTCGCGCGCCGAG
>DASXOL010000063.1:0-7672 GCA_036494295.1 Pseudonocardiaceae bacterium | reverse complement strand
CAGAGACCAGCGAACCGCACCGCCGGCTTGATCTTGTTGCGCTTTCGTCGCTCCAGCGCCGCATCACCACGATCGCGAAGCGGTCCCGCGAACCGGCCGGGCTCTAGACGTCGGCCGCGACGACCGCGGCAACGCGCGCCGCGATCGCGTCCGCCTGCGTCTGGCTGGGCGCCTCGACCATGACCCGCACGAGCTGCTCGGTGCCGGACGGACGCAGCAGCACCCGTCCGGTCCCCCCGAGCTCGGCCTCCGCGACGGCGATGGCCTCGGCCACCGCGGGCGCCGCGGCGACCACGGCCTTGTCCCGCACCGCGACGTTGACCAGCACCTGCGGCAACCGGGTGACCACCGAGGCGAGATCGGCCAGTCCCCGGCCGGTGCTCGCCATCCGGGCCATCAGCCGCAGCGCGGTGAGCAGCCCGTCGCCGGTGGTGGCGTAGCCGGGCAGCACCAGGTGGCCGGACTGCTCGCCGCCCAGCGAGAACCGGTTCGCCCAGAGTTCCTCCAGCACGTAGCGGTCCCCGACCGCGGTGGTGCGCACCGCCACGCCGTGCGCGCGCATCGCCAGGTGCAGCCCCAGATTGCTCATCACGGTGGCGACCAGCGTGTTCCCGGCCAGCTCTCCGGCGTCCCGCATGGCGAGCGCGAGCACCGCCATGATCTGGTCGCCGTCCACCACCTCGCCGTCGGCGTCCACCGCGAGGCAGCGGTCGGCGTCGCCGTCGTGAGCGATGCCCAGTGCGGCGCCCTGTTCGAGCACCGCCTTGCGCACCTGGTCGAGATGGGTGGACCCGCAGCCGTCGTTGATGTTGAGCCCGTCGGGCTGGGCGTTGAGCGCCACCACCTCGGCACCGGCCCGCGCGTAGGCCTCCGGGGCGACCAGGGACGCCGCGCCGTGTGCGCAGTCGACCACCACCTGCAGCCCGTCCAGCGGTTGCGGGGTGGCCAGCAGCAGGTGGTCCAGGTAGCGCCCGGCGGCGTCGGGCACGTCGCGCACCCGGCCGATACCCGCACCGGTGGGGCGCTGGCCGATCGCGTGCACCCGGGCCGCGATCTCGTCCTCCACGGCGTCGGGCAGCTTGTGCCCGCCCGCGGCGAACAGCTTGATGCCGTTGTCTGGCATCGGGTTGTGCGAGGCGGAGATCATCACGCCGAGATCAGCCGACAGGGTGGCCACCAGATGGGCCACCGCGGGCGTGGGCAGCACGCCGACCCGGAGCACGTCGGCTCCGGCCGAGGTCAGCCCCGCCGTGACCGCCGACTCGAGCATCTCGCCGCTGGCTCTCGGGTCCCGGCCGACGACGGCCAGCGGGCGGCGCCCCGCACCGTGCTCGGCGAGCACCCGGGCGGCCGCGCCGGACACCGCCAGCGCCAGTTCCGGGGTCAGCTCGGCATTGGCCAGACCCCGCACCCCGTCAGTGCCGAATAGGCGGGCCATGTCGGGTTCCTCCAGAGGGGAAGACGGACCGGGAAACGCAGGAGTCCCCCGCCGCGGGACGACGGAGGACTCCCCACTCGCTGCTGCGGTCGCGTCAGCGCTTCGAGTACTGAGGCGCCTTGCGGGCCTTCTTCAGACCGTACTTCTTGCGCTCCTTCTCCCTGGAGTCCCGGGTGAGGAAGCCCGCCTTCTTCAGCGCGGGGCGGTCGTCCGGGTTCAGCTCGATCAGGGCGCGGGCGATGCCGAGGCGCAGCGCACCTGCCTGCCCGGAGATGCCTCCGCCGGTCAGGTTGCCGACCACGTCGTAGGCGTCCGGCTTGTCCGCGGTCACCAGCGGCTCGCGCACCAGCTGCTGGTGCGCCTTGTTCGGGAAGTACTGCTCGAGGCTCTTGCCGTTGAGGGTGAACACGCCGCTGCCCGGAATCAGCCGGACGCGCACGACCGCCTCCTTGCGGCGGCCGACGGTGTGCACGGGCTTGTCGCTGATCACCGGCATCGCGGGCACGACCGGCGCGGCGTCCGCGTCGGTGGCCGGGGCGTCGGTGGCCGGAACGTCGGTGGCCGGAACGTCGGCGGCGGGCACCTCGGTGGCCTGCTCGGTCTCGTCCTGCGGGGTCTGCGGGGTGGTCACAGCGTCTCTCGGGTCCTCACTGGGGGTGGTCACTGGGCGACCTGGGTGATCTGGAACGGCTGGGGGCGCTGGGCGGCGTGCGGGTGCTCCGGGGCGGCGTACACCTTGAGCTTCTTGGCCATCGCCCGGCCCAGCTTGTTCTTCGGGAGCATGCCCTTGACGGCGTGCTCCACCAGCTTCTCCGGCGCGGTGGCGATCATCTCGGTGAACGAGCGCTGCTTGAGGCCACCGGGGCGGCCGCTGTGCCGGTACACGAAGTTGCGGTCGCCCTTGTTACCGGACAGCGAGATCTTGCCCGCGTTGACGATCACCACGAAGTCACCGGTGTCGACGTGCGGCGCATAGGTCGGCTTGTGCTTGCCACGCAGCAGCGTCGCGGCTTGGCTGGCCAACCGGCCGAGAACCACGTCCGTAGCGTCGATGACATGCCAGGCGTGCTCGACCTCGCCAGGCTTCGGGCTGTACGTGCGCACGGATCTACCTCGTCGTCACAGTCGTCAGGGGGTACCGGGTGCGGCTCACGCCCGTGGGCGCAATGACGCGGCAAGGGCCGCGCACTTCCGCATAACAACCTGCGACGATACCGGGCACCGTTCGACAGGGTCAAAACGGGGTGGGCACGCTCGTCGCCACGGCCCGGATCAGACGTTCCAGCGGCCCCGGTTGGCTGCCTCGCCCGCCTGGAAGTTCTCGTTCGAGGTGCCCAGCGCGACTCCGATCTGGTTCAGCACCTGGTTCAGGTCGTTGGCGGACCGTTCCCACTTCGCCTGATGCGCCTGATAGGCGGTCGCCGCCTCACCGGTCCAGGTCTCCACGAGCGGCTGCAGGAACCTCTTGAGGTCCTCCAGCTCCCGGTTGATATTCGTCCAAGTGGCCTGAATCGAACCGCGCGCGTTCTCCAGCTCGCCGAACGTGACCAGGATCCTGCCGTCGTTCATCGCGTTCCCCTCCGGTTCCCCACTAGATGATGTCTCAGCCGGAAATGTGATCAGCTCTCGAGCGCCTGATTGATCCGCGAGAAGGTGCCGCGCTCCGTCTCGTCGGCCTGCGCGTAGGTGGCACCGGATGCGCGGATTTGTTCACCGATGCTGTTGAGCGCCTCGTTGAGATTGCGCGCGTCCGCGGCCCACCGCTCCATCAGCATGTGAAACGCGGTCGACGCCTGCCCCTGCCACGCGCCCGCGAGCGGCGCGAGCTGGTTGTGCAGGCCGGTGAGCTGGGCCTGCACGCTCTGGTTCACCTCGGCGACATGCATCGCCGCAGCCTGCATCTGATCGAACTCGGCGTTGAACTGCTGTCCCATCCCTGCTCCCCCTCTGGGGTCCGTCGATTCACGAGCGGATCTGCAACCCTGCGACGTCACCTTGCCAGTGCCGGTTCCCTTTCGTGACTGGATCATCACAGAACGTTGCAGGCGTAAACGGTGTCGGTACGCAAGGCCCAACAGTACCGGTGTGATCATTCCTGAATCCGCACCGTGCGCACCACTTCCCGGCAGGCGGAACCGACCTGTCTCCGGGTGGCCGGATCGTGCCTGCATCCCACACTGACCTGCACCTGACCCTGGAACAACACAAACCAGTCCACCGTGGACCCGTCCGTCGGGTGTTCCCGGTAGTGGACCACGGCGCGCCCGGCGAACTCCGCCGCGGTGTCGAACTCCGAGTAGCGGCCGGGCGTGGTGGCGGCCAGCTGGTCGCGCAGCTCCCGCCCCGGTCGCTGCGGCGCCGCGGCGCTGTCGTAGGCCAGCCGGTTCTGCTGCACGAGCACCACGGCGGTGCCGCGCTCGCCCGGCGGGAACAGCCGCAGCTCGCGCAGCCGGGGATCGCCGCGGACCTGCTCCCATGCCGGCGGCACCGTGACGCGGTAGCCGGATTCGGCGGTCGTGTCCCGGCCGGCCGCCAACGCGACCAGCGCCGCCACCGCCGCGGCGGCGAGCACGACGGCAGCGAGCGCCGCGGCAGCGGCCGGGCGGTGGGGGTGGGCGGGGGCAGCGGGAGGTGCCGGTGGCCCCTCAGCGGTGCCCGGCGGCGGGCTGGTCGCGGCACCCGGCAATGCGGCCCGGGGAAACGCAGCCCCAGAGAATTCGGTACCGGGCAATTCGGTTTCGGTAGCGGGTAATTCGGTATTGGGCAACGCAGCACAGTGCAGCGCCCCGCGGGCCACCGCGGTCTCGGGCAGCTCCAGGGTGCGCGGCACGAGTCCGGTCCGCTGCTGCACCAGGCGCGCGACCAGGGGAATCCGGCTGGACCCTCCGATCAGGAACACCCCGCCCAGCGCGGCGCCGCCGGGCTCGCAGCGGGCCGCCTCGGCCACCGCCGCCGCCAGCAGCGCCACCGCCCCGCGCAGCGGCGCCGCGGCCAGCCGTTCCAGGTCGGACCTGGTGAGGTGCACGTCGGGAAGCGGCGGCGGCAGCGGCACGTCGGCGAACGCATGCCGGGACAACGTCTCCTTGGCGGTGCGCACGTCGGCCCGCAGCTGGCGGCACCGGCGCCGGTCGGCGAGGCTCGGGCCGTCGACCAGCGCGCGCCACGCGGCCGGGTCGTGCGCAGCGGCGAGCGAGCCGACATGCTCGAGCAGCACCTGGTCGATGTCCGCGCCGCCGAAGGCCGGGTCGCCGCGGGTGGCCAGGACGCGGACCGCGGCGGGCCCGGTCGTCGAAGAACCCGCGGCGACCCGCACGACGCTCGCGTCGACCGTGCCGCCACCGAGATCCAGTATCGCGAGCACCTCCGCGGGCCCGCCGCCGGTGCCGGCGACTGCGGTGCCGGCGACTTCGGTGGCGTAGCACAGCGCGGCCGCGACCGGCTCGGGAACCAGCACGATCTCGCGGGCCAGCGGGCGCGCGGCGTGGCGGAGCACCTCCGGCCGCACACTGCCCCAGTCGGCGGGGTGGGTGAGCACCAGCTGGTCCACGGGGGCACCCGCGGCACACCGGCGGGCCTCCCCGATCACCCGCGCCAGCACCGCGCGGACCACCTCGGCCACCGGCACCACGGTGTCGCCGAGCAGCAGCTCGTGCTCGTCGATGCGGCGCTTGGGGTGTGGCTCGTAGCGGGCGGGGTCGACGCCGGCCTGCCGCCCGGCCTCCTGCCCGACGAACAACCCGCCCCCGGCGCCCGCGCAGACCGCCGACGGCATCACCGGCGCGCCGTCGACCAGCACCACCTGAGGCGGCGCCGAACCGAGAGCCAGCACAGCGCAGGTGTTCGACGAACCGAAGTCGACGGCCACCCGCAGCACGGTCACTCGTTCGGCAGCCAGGCGAGCTGGACGAGCTGCTGGCCCGCCTTGCGGCCGACCAGGGTGCCCCGGCCGGGCGGCATCGCGGACGGCTTGACGTTGCCCAGCAGCGGACCCTCGTCCTTGCTGCCGCTCATCACGATGCCGGGGCTGGACAGCTCACGCAGCCGGGAGATCACCGGCTCGTACAGCGACCGGCCCGCGCCGCCGGAGCGGCGGGTGAGCACCAGGTGCAGCCCCACGTCCTTGGCCTGGGCGAGGAACTCCAGCAACGGGCTGAGCGGGTTCACCCCGCCCTGCGTGGCGACCAGGTCGTAGTCGTCGACCAGGACGTAGAGCTCGGGTCCGGACCACCACGAGCGGTCCCGCAGCTGCTCCTGGGTGACGTCCGGCCCCGGCATGCGCCGCTGCATCGAGCTGCGCACGTCCGCGACGATCGAGGTCACCGAGTCGGCCGAGATGCCGTATCCGATCAGGTGGTCCGAGGCGACGAAGTTGAGCATGGTGCGCCGGTAGTCGACCAGCACGATGCGGGCCTGCTCCGGGGCGCATTGCCGGGTGATCCCGGCGGCGATGGTCCGCAGCAGGTTGGTCTTGCCCGACTCCCCGTCGGCGAAGCACAGGAAATGCGACTCGGCGGCGAAGTCCAGGTACACCGGCGCCAGCTCGGACTCGTTGATCCCGATCGGCAGCCGGTGCGGGTTGGGCGGCTGCCCGGGCACCGGCTCGGCCGCCGGCAGCTGCTCGTAGGGGATCAGCGCCGGAAGCAGCCGGACCCGGGGCGCCGCCCGCCCGCGCCAGGTGCCGGCGATCCGGCGCACCGCGTCACCGACGCCCGCGCCCACGTCCTCGGCGCCGGTCACCGCGTCGATCCGGGGTAGCGCGGCGAGGAAGTGCAGCTTCTCCCTGGACAGCCCGCGGCCCGGACGGCCCGGCGGCACGTTGACCGCCACCCGCCGGTCGATGTCCGACTCGGCGGGGTCACCGAGGCGCAACTCGAAACGGGTGCCCAGCAGGTCCTTCATCGCGGGCCGGATCTCGGCCCACCGGGTGGCGCCGATCATCACGTGCACGCCGTAGGACAGGCCCTGGGTGGCCAGGTTGACCACCTGCATCTCGACGTCGCTGAGATCGAACTCCTGGCGGAAGTTGTGCCATCCGTCGATCACCAGGAAGACGTCGCCGAACGCGTCGTCGGTCAGCTCGCCACGGCGCTTGCGGGCACGGAAGTCCGCCATGGAGTCGATGCCCAGCGACCGGAACCGCTGCTCCCGGGCCGCGAACAGGCCGCTCACCTCGGCGATGATGCGCCGCACGATGTCGGTCTGGGCCCGCCCGGCCACCCCACCGCTGTGCGGCAGGTGGTCCAGCGACGCCAGGGTGCCGCCACCGAAGTCGATGCAGAAGAACTGCACCTCCTGCGGGGTGTGGGTGAGCGCGAGCGACAGCAGCATCGACCGCAGCAGGCTGGACTTGCCCGACTGGGGGCCGCCGGTGACCACGGCGTGCCCGGCCGCCCCGGAGAAGTCCGCCCACAGCAGGTCGCGACGCTGCTCGAACGGCTTGTCCACGATCCCGACCGGCACCGTCAGCTTCCCGTTGCCGAAGAAACCGGCCGGGGACAGCCCGCGGTCCTCGGTGGCCGACAGCGGCGGCAGCAACTGGTCCAGCGACGGCGGGTCGGACAGCGGCGGCAGCCACACCTCGTGCGCGGGGGGACCCTGCCCGCGCACCCGGGACACCACGATGTCCAGCACGGTCGGCTCGGAGACCGCCTCGGAGCGGGCCCCGTCGAGCTCCGCGCTGCGCGGCTGCTCGGCCCGGACCGGCGCCGCGGCGATCGCGGGGGGATCGACGTAGTCCGGCACGAACAGCCGCGGCCTGCGGTCCGAGGTGACCGGAACCGAGCTGTTGGGCACCGCGACACCGCCACCGGCCCGGTAGGGACCGGAGACGTAGCACGCCTTGAACCGCACCATCGAGCCGGTGTCGAACTTGAGGTACCCGGATCCGGGCACCGGGGGCAGCTCGTAGGCGTCCGGCACGCCGAGCACCGCGCGCGACTCCGACGCGGAGAACGTCTTCAACCCGATCCGGTAGGAAAGGTGCGACTCCAGCCCGCGCAGCTTGCCCTCCTCCAGCCGCTGCGAGGCGAGCAGCAGGTGCATCTGCAGCGACCGGCCGAGCCGCCCGATGGCCACGAACAGGTCGATCAGCTCGGGTTTCTGCACCAGAAGCTCGGAGAACTCGTCGATCACCACGAACAGGGCGGGGAGCGGGTCGAGATCGGCGCCGTTCTCCCTGGCCCGCTCGTAGTCCTTGACGTTGGCGAAGTTGCCCGCGCTGCGCAGCAGCTCCTG
>DASXOL010000062.1:0-6823 GCA_036494295.1 Pseudonocardiaceae bacterium | reverse complement strand
GCCCGCGCCCTCACCCGCCAGGATGTGCATCACCACGGTCCGCGGGTCGGGGCAGGCGAACGAGGCGCGCACCGGCACCCCGACCCGTTTGGTGAGCCGGAAGGCCACCTCCACGACGAACCGGTCCACCCGCGCGTCGGTCAGGTCGGCGACGTCGGCCGCGTGCTCGCTGGGCTCCTCGACCACCTTGAGCCCGATGAAGGAGTACGGGTGGAACCAGCTGCCGTGCCACGGGTCGAGCCGGTTGGCGATCACGTCCTCCGGCTCGCAACGACCGATGCCGGTGTACACCGCGTCGATGCTGGTCGCGGGATCGGGCCGGGGCCCGAGGACCGGCTCGGGCAGCGGGTCCTCACCACCCACCGCGTCCAGGCGCACCCACGCCAGCACCCCGTCGTCATGCGCGGGGAACGGATCCCAGCCGGGCCCGCCGCGGGCACCGAGAGCCATGCCGTGCCAGCGGCACACCAGGTCGCCGCCGCGCACCGCGCCGTCGCACAACGGGGCGCCCAGATGCGGGCACTCCCCCGGCCCCGCGTGCAACGCGCCGTCGGCGCCGCGCCAGGCCACCACCTCGACGCCGGCCACGGTGCGGCCGAACGGGCGGTTCGGGCGTACCTCGCGGCTGGCCCCGAGCACGAACCAGTTGCCACCCGGGCGCGCCTGGGACCGTTTGAGCGCGGCCTCGATCAGCCGGGGCCTGGCCTCCCGCCAGGTGGGCCGCTGCTGCGCCCAGCTCCAGTCGGGTAACCGGCGGAACGGGATCCATCCATCGGTCGTCGACCGCATGCGCCCTCCTCGCTGCTCGGCACCGGTACGGGCCGCTCGCCGATCTGGCATCCTCGTCGCCGGCCCCGGCGGCGCGACCCCCGCCGTATCTACGCCACCGGCACCCGCATCGGACGGTAACGAACCTGGTTTTGCGTCACACGGTCCGGACCGGTACGACTGGGACCATCGCCGCGCAGGACGATCCTGTGCGCGGCAATTCGCATCTCCAACTCGACGCACTCAACGAAGGTCGCACACGATATGTCAGCGGACGTCCGCAACGAGACACCTTCGGACCTGGAAGGAGTTCCGCACACCGGTGAGGCTGTGCTGCCCGACGGGCACCTGGTGGAACCGCAGGCCGACGACTTCCGGCACGCCGCGGCGGCTCCCCGCGACCTGCACTGGTACAAGCGCGCGGTCTTCTACGAGGTCCTGGTCAGGGCGTTCCACGACCACGACGGCAACGGGACCGGGGACCTGCGGGGCCTGACCCGCAAGCTCGACTACCTGGAGTGGCTCGGCGTCGACTGCCTCTGGCTGCCGCCGTTCTATGCCTCCCCGTTGCGCGACGGCGGTTACGACATCTCCGATTTCCGCGCTGTGCTGCCCGAATTCGGCACCGTCGAGGATTTCGTGGAACTGCTCAACGAGGCGCACAAGCGCGGTATCCGGGTGGTCACCGACCTGGTCATGAACCACACCTCCGACCAGCACCCGTGGTTCCAGGAGTCCCGCCGCGACCCGGAAGGGCCGTACGGCGACTTCTACGTGTGGAACGACAAGGACACCGGCTACTCCGACGCGCGGATCATCTTCGTCGACACCGAGGCGTCGAACTGGACCTACGACCCGGTGCGCGGGCAGTTCTACTGGCACCGGTTCTTCTCCCACCAGCCCGACCTGAACTTCGAGAACCCCGAGGTCGGCGAGGCGATGATCGACGTGCTGCGGTTCTGGCTCGATCTCGGCATCGACGGCTTCCGGCTCGACGCGGTGCCCTACCTGTTCGAGGAGGAGGGCACCAACTGCGAGAACCTGCCGCGCACCCACGAGTTCCTGAAGCGCTGCCGCAAGGTGGTCGACGACGAGTACCCGGACCGGGTGCTGCTCGCGGAGGCGAACCAGTGGCCCGCCGACGTGGTCGAGTACTTCGGCGACCCCGCGGTCGGCGGCGACGAGGCGCACATGGCGTTCCACTTCCCGCTGATGCCGCGGATCTTCATGGCGGTGCGCCGCGAGTCGCGCTTCCCGATCTCGGAGATCCTGGCCCAGACGCCACCCATCCCTTCCGGCGCCCAGTGGGGAATCTTCCTGCGCAACCACGACGAGCTGACCCTGGAGATGGTCACCGACGAGGAGCGCGACTACATGTACGCCGAGTACGCCACGGATCCGCGGATGAAGGCGAACATCGGCATCCGGCGCAGGCTGGCCCCGCTGCTGGACAACGACCGCAACCAGCTCGAGCTCTTCACCGCGCTGCTGCTGTCACTGCCCGGCTCGCCCGTGCTCTACTACGGCGACGAGATCGGGATGGGGGACAACATCTGGCTCGGTGACCGGGACTCCGTGCGCACTCCGATGCAGTGGACCCCGGACCGCAATGCCGGTTTCTCCACGTGTGACCCTGGCCGCATTTACCTTCCGGTGATTATGGACCCGGTTTACGGGTATCAGGCGATAAACGTCGAAGCACAGTCGAACTCGGCGCAGTCGCTACTGAACTGGACCAGGCGGATGATCCACGTGCGGCACGAGCACCCGGCGTTCGGGCTGGGTGACTTCACCGAGCTCGGCTCGTCCAACCCCAGCGTGCTGGCCTACCGCAGGCACTACGCGGAGGCCGGCGCGGACAGCGACGACCTGGTGATCTGCGTGAACAACCTGTCGCGCTTCCCGCAGCCGGTCGAGCTGGACCTGTCCGAGCACGAGGGCGGGGTCCCGGTCGAGCTCACCGGCGGTGTCCGCTTCCCCGCCATCGGCGAACTGCCCTACCTGCTCACCCTCCCGGGTCACGGCTTCTACTGGTTCCAGATCATCCGACCTGAGACGGAACGTGATGCCTGATGGCTGAGGCCGACCTGGTGGAGACCATCACCGAGGCGCTGCGGGTCCTGCTGCCCGAACAGCGCTGGTTCGCCGGCAAGGGACGGCCGGTGCACGGCGTGCGGGCACTGCGCACCACCGAGCTGAGCGGGCCGGATCCCGCGCTCATCCACGCGGTGGTGGAAGTCGACCAGGGCGAGGCGCAGCCGGACCGGTACCAGCTGCTGCTGGGGGCGCGCGGTGAACTCCCCGATTCGCTCGGCCACGCCTGGGTGGCCGCGACCGGCGACCGGGCCGTCTACCAGGCCGAACACGATCCGGAGCTCACGTCGCTGCTGCTGGGCCTGATGGCCGAGGGCGTCGAGGTCGGCGGGCTGCGCTTCACCACGGAGCCGGGCGCGACGCTGGACACCGGGCTGCGGTCGCGCCCGGTCGGGGCGGACCAGTCCAACACCTCACTGGTGTTCGGCCAGACCTACATCCTCAAGCTCTTCCGCAAGGTCGACACCGGCCGCAGCCCGGACCTGGAACTGCACCGCGCGCTGGCCGCGCGGGGCTGCAAGCACATCGCCACCCCGCTGGGCAGCATCGAGGGCGATCTCGACGAGGTCATGGGGCCGGGCGGCGGCGACAGCACGGTCACCTACGGCATGCTCACCGAGTACCTGCGGGGCACCGCCGACGGCTGGGCGATGGCCACCACGAGCGTGCGCGACCTGCTCGCCGAGGACATGCGGGCGGACGGCTCCACGACCGGTGTCGAGCATCCGCACCCCGAGGACGTGGGCGGCGACTTCGCATCCGAGGCGCACCGGCTGGGCCAGGCGGTGGCCACCGTGCACGCCGACCTGGCCGCCGCGCTGGGCAGTACCCCGGCCCCGGACGGCTATCTCGACACGCTGGCCGACGAGATGCACGAGAAGCTGGACCAGGTGCTGGCCCAGGTACCCGAGCTGGGCGCCCACGAGCCGGCCCTGCGCGCGACGTTCGACGCGGTGCGCGACCTCACCGCCCCGGTGCCGCTGCAACGGGTGCACGGCGACCTGCACCTCGGTCAGGTGCTGCGCAGCGTCACCGGCTGGGTGCTCATCGACTTCGAGGGCGAGCCGATGGCGCCGCTCGCCCAGCGGGTGGCACCGGCCTCGCCGCTGCGTGATGTCGCGGGCATGCTGCGCTCGTTCGACTACGCGGCCAACCACCTGCCGCTCGGCGACGCCGATCCGCAGCAGCGCGCCGTGGTGGCCCTGGAATGGACGATCCGCAACCAGGACGCGTTCTGCGACGGGTACGCCCAGGTGGCGTCCGACCCGCGGGAGCAGCACGTGCTGCTGCGTGCCTTCGAGCTGAGCAAGGCGGTCTACGAGGTCGGCTACGAGAACGGCAACCGACCGACCTGGCTGCAGATACCGATGGAGGCCATCGCCCGGCTCACCACCGACCCGGCACCGGAGCAGTACCGGCCCGGTGTCTACTCCGATCAGCACGACCTCTGAGCACGAATCGGACGAAAGCGGTTCCGTCTGCACCTGTCGCAGATGATTACGGTGCGCCTGCTGATCGCGGGCCGTCCGGGATGACCGCACCACGCGCAGCCACGCCGCGGAGCATCGACGCTGAGTGAGGGCGGCCCGCCGCCGCGCTGCGGCGCTGTGCGGTGGCGAGGAAGCGGATTGGCAGTGGCAATGCGGCGGCAATGCGGTGCTTCGCCACGCACCCGGCACCGACCACACCGCCCTTCGGGGGAACGGCTGCACCCGTACGGCAATTACTGTATGTGCGCGAGACGCCACGGGTATCAGCCAGATGGCCTCAGATGTAGTTGTCCCCCCGATCTGTAGGGTTCCTTCGTACCTGATCAAACAGACATCGGAGTGGCATGACCGGGCAGCGCTGGATCGCGAGGGGGGTGGACGTCCGTCCGCCCGTCCCGGCCCGGATCTCTGCCGAGGCTTCCGGTCGTCCCCGCCGCGTCCCCACCCCGACCGAACACGGGGTGGTGAACACACCGCGGCGGCGGCAGGCGCCCGAGGAGATGGCTTCGGACGCCGACCTCTCGGAGGTCCTCGCAGGAGTAGGTCGCACGCCGTGATCGGACCCGATCCCTCCGACAGCGCCCGCACCGGAACGTCCAGCGCCGAGGCTTCCGGCGCCGGTTCCGACGTCGCAGCGCCGCTGGCCCGGCTGTGGGCGTCCGCCATCGGCACCACCGCCTACGTCCCGATGTCCTACGACGGCGTGCAGGGTTACCTGGAGGACCTCGCGGACCGGCTGCTGACCGCGCTGTGCGGGGACGCGGTGGACACCGACGCCGCGGCCGAGGTCGGCGCCGAACTGGTGGGCGCGAACTTCACCGGCCCGCTGAGCCTGTCCCGCAGCGTCGAGGTGCTGGGCAAGGCGCTGCCCTCGGTGGCGGAACGCGCCGGGGTCGCCTCGTGCCCCCACGAGCGGGTCTGCGAGCTGATCGCCGCGCTGGTCGCCGGGTACACCCAGGCCATGCGCAAGCGCATCTTCGACCAGCAGGAGGAGGTCGAGCAGGCGCTGCTGGCCGCGCAGCGCAACGTCGAGCAGGACCTGCGCAGCAGCGAGGCCCGGTTCCGGGAGGTCTTCACCCACTCCGCGGTGGGTATCGCGATCAGCGACCCGGCCCAGTTGATCACGCAGACCAACCCGTCGCTGGACGCCATCCTCGGCTACTGCCCCGGCGAGCTGATCGGGCTCGAACTGAACGACCTGTTCGCCGCCGAGGACCTGCCGATGGCTCGCGAGCACTACCAGAACCTGCTCGGCGGCGAGGACGACGCGCGCTCGCGGGTGCGGTTCCGGCTTCGCCGCAAGGACGGCGAGACCGCCTGGGTCTACCTGGCCACGTCCGTGCTGCGCGACACCGACCACCGCACGCAGTACATCGCCACGATGGTCGAGGACATCAGCGACCTGTACCTGCTCGAGCAGCGGCTGAACCACCAGGCGTTGCACGACCTGCAGACCGGCCTGCCGAACCGGCAGTACTTCGTCTCCCACCTGGAGAAGGTGCTCGGACGGCTGGTCCCTTCGGCGATGATCACCCTGCTGCACCTGGATCTGGACGGCTTCTCCGCGATCAACGACGGCCTGGGCTACGGCTTCGGGGACAAGCTGCTGGACGTCGTCGGCGCGAGGCTGCAGACACTGGTCGCCGACCAGCAGGCCATGGTCGCCCGGCTCGGCGGCGACGAGTTCGGAATTCTCATCGAGCCCGGCGACTCGGTGCCCGACGTCGGCAAGCTGGCCGAGGCCATCAACACCGAACTCGCCGAGCCGTTCTACGTGGAGGGCATCGGGATCGGCGTCACCGCGACGATCGGCGTCGTGCAGCGGCGGGTGACCGGGAACGAGGAGCCCGCCGACCTGCTCCGCGACGCGGGCGCCACCCTGCGCAGGCTGCAGGGCCGGGTGACCCGGCAGTGGGCGATGTTCGACGCGGAGATCGACAAGGTCAGCCGACCCGAGCTGCGGATGGCCGCCGCGTTGCCGGGCGCGCTGGAGACCGGCGAGCTGCGTGTGGAGTACCAGCCGGTGATGACCCTGGAGCACGCCAGGCTGGTCGGCGTCGAGGCGGTGCTGAACTGGGAGCACCCCCAGCTCGGCCTGCTGACCGGGGAGCGGTGCCTGCGGGTGGCGGAGCGGACCGGTGTCATCCATGCGATCGGGCAGTGGCTGCTGCGGGCCGCGGCGTGCCAGGCGGTCGAGTGGCGCCACCTGAGCGGCCAGGTGCCACCGGTGGTGGTCAACCTCACCAAGGCCAACGCCCAGGATCCCGACCTGGTGGCCAAGGTCAGGGCGGTGCTGGAGGAGACCGACCTGCAGCCTGCCGAGCTGGAGCTGCGGGTGCCGGTCGGCGCGATCAGGGACCCCGACGGCAGCCTCGCGGGCGAGGGCGGCACCAACGCCGAGGACAACCTCCGGGTGCTCGCGGAGCTCGGTGTGCTCGCCGGTCTCTACGACTTCAGCGGCGACGTCGGCG
>DASXOL010000061.1:0-1703 GCA_036494295.1 Pseudonocardiaceae bacterium | reverse complement strand
CAGAGGGCCAGGCTGCCGGCCACGGGCCGGTAGTCGGCGTCGGCGAGCACGTCGCCGCACTGTGGGCAGAGGAGCTTCTTCGTCACCCGCCGGAAAACACTCACGCTTAAGAACTTAGCCCGCCAGGGCACCGCCGATGCGCCGGAGCTGAACCGTCGCGCCGCCGAGCGCGAACTCGTTCCGCTTGGCCGCCACGAAATACCGGTGCACCGGGTAGGTCACGTCGATGCCCATCCCGCCGTGGACGTGCACCGCGGTGTGCGCCACCCGGTGGCCGGCCTCGGCCGCCCAGAACTTGGCCGTCGCCACCTCGGTCGCGGCCGCAGAGTCCGCAGACAGCAGCCAGGCCGCCTGCCACATGGTGAGCCGCACCGCCTCCACGTCGACGAAGGCATCGGCCAGCCGCTGCGTCACCGCCTGGAACGAGCCGATCGGACGGCCGAACGCCACCCGGCTCTTCGCGTACTCCGCGGTCAGCTCCAGCGCCCGCTCGATCACCCCGGCCTGCATCGCGCACAGCCCCACCGTGCCCCGCGCCACCAGCCAGTCCGCCACCGCGTCACCGACACCGCCCAGCACCCGGTCGTCGGACAGGACGCAGCCGTCGAGCACGACCCGGCCCGCCGCGCCGAAATCCGTCAGCTGCTGCGGCTCCACCCGGACCCCGGCGTCCGACGGCGCCACCAGGAACACCAGCACCCCGTCCGGCGAGGCGCACGGCACCAGGAACAGGCCCGCCTCGGGCGCGGCGTCGACCGCGGTCTTCATCCCGGACAGCACCCACTGCCCGTCCGCCCGTTCGGCCCTGGTCGAGGGCACCCGCGAGTCGTCTCCGTCTTCCTCGGCCAGCGCCGCGGTGAGCACCACCGAGCCCTGTCCCGCCGGCACCATCCACCTCTCCTGCTGCGCCGCCGTCCCGAACGCGGCCAGCGCGCCGGCCCCGAGCACCACAGACGTCAGGTACGGCACGCTAGAGGCCGAACGGCCCAGCTCGATCAGCACCGAGCACTGCTCGAGCAGCCCGAGCCCGGCGCCGCCCAGCGCGGGTGGCAGCCCGGCCGCGAGCACGCCCGCCGCGGCCAGATCGCCCCACGGTGCGTCCCGTTCGGCCAGGATTTTCCTGGTCAGGCCGGCCAGTTCCGTCTGCTCCTCGGTCAAGCCGAAGTCCATCGCAAACCCCTATCGACGAGACGCTACCTACGAGAAAAGGGCAGCCCGAGACCTGCGGCCGCGATGATGTCGCGCTGCACCTCGTTGGTACCGCCGCCGAACGTCAAGATGAGCGCGGCCCGGTGCGCCCGCTCGATCCGCCCGGTCAGCACCGCCCCGGGCGAGCCCGACCGCACCACGGCAGAAGCGCCCAGGACCTCCATCAGCAGCCGGTACGCCTCGACCGCGAACTCGGTGCCGAACACCTTCGTCGCCGACGCGTCGGCCGGCCCCAAAGACCCCGCGCCGCCCGAGGCCACCCGCCAGTTGAGAAGCTTGAGGAACTCGGCCTTGGCGTGCACCCGGGCCAGGCTGAGCTGCACCCATTCCGCGTCGATCACGCGCTCCCCGCTGGCCAGCCGGGTCGACGCGGCCCAGTCCCGCACGTCGGCCAGCGCCGACATCACCGGCGCCGCCGAGGTCAGCGCGACCCGCTCGTGGTTGAGCTGGTTGGTGATCAGCGGCCAGCCCCGGTTCTCCTCGCCCACCAGCGA
>DASXOL010000060.1:0-3080 GCA_036494295.1 Pseudonocardiaceae bacterium | reverse complement strand
AGCGCCCGCACCACGGCGTACCCGATGAGATGCGTGAAGCTGATCTTGCCGCCGCGGGTCCGCTTCAGGTGGTTGTTGATCACGATGCGGTTGTCGGCGAGCAGCTTCGCAGGCACCGCGCGCACGCTGGTCGCGGTCGGCAGCGCCAGCGAGTGCTCCATGTTCTCGACCACGCGGGCCGCGGCGCCGCGCAGCGCGGTGACGGTGTCCCGGGGCTGCTCCTCGGTCCGGCCGTCCGCGCCTGCCTTGTCTTTCGTGCCCGCTCCCGCCTTGTCCGCCGCGCTCTTGTCGGCGGTGGCCTGGTCCTTCGCGGCGCGGCCGGTGTCCGGCCGCCGCCCGCTCTGCCCGGTCTTCTGCGTGCCCTGCTTGGACGGCGCCGAAGTGGTCCCTGAAGCCGGGGTCTTGGCAGCTGTGGTCTTGGCAGCTGTGGTCGTCGCGGCTGCGCCGTCCTCAGCCGGGTCCTGCCTGCCGGTGCCCCGGCCCGAACCGGTGTCACCGGACCCGTTCTCCGTGGTCCGGCGGCTGGTCTGGGAGCCGCTGGTCTGGGAGCCGCTGGTCTGGGTGGCCGCGGTCGGGGTGTCCGCGCGGCCGGACGACTGCTGCGTCGAGCCCTCGGCCTGCTGCCGGTTGGCCGCTGTGCCGTTGTCACCGCCGCGCGAGGACGGACGGTAGTCGGCGAAGAAGTCGTGCCAGGCGGGGTCTACTGCCGAGGGGTCGGAGAGGAACTGCTCGTACATCTCCTCGACGAGCCACTCATTAGGGCCGAACTGCACATTGCGGTCGTCCGATGCGGAGCTGCTGGACACGGAAGGACTCGCCTCTATCTGTTCACGTTTGGGTCTATGGCACCCCCACCAGGCTAGTACTCGCAACCGGAGTGCCGGCACGCAAGCGGTGGTGGCTCCGTGTCACTCATATCACTCATGCGGCTACCGTGCCGTCCAGAGAACCCGCTGCCCACAGGGCGGCGTAGTGCCTGCCGGCGGCGAGCAGGTCACGGTGCGTGCCCTGCTCCACGATGCGTCCCCCATCCAGGACGACGATCCGGTCCGCCGCGGCCGCGGTGGCCAGCCGGTGCGCGATGACCACCGTGGTGCGTCGCGCGGTGAGCCGGTCCGCCGCGGCCAGCACCACGGCCTCGGTGGCCGTGTCCAGCGCCGCGGTGGCCTCGTCGAGCAGCAGCAGATCCGGCTCGACCAGCTCGGCGCGGGCCAGGGCGATCAGTTGCCGCTGCCCGGCGGACAGCCCCTGGCCGCGCTCGCCGACCGGCTGGCGGAAGCCGTGCGGCAGCGTGGCCACCGCGTCGATCGCGCCGATCCGGCGGGTCGCCGCCTCCACCGCGGCGGGCGGCGCCGCCGGCCTGCCGTAGCTGATGTTGCCCGCGACGTCACCGCTGAACAGGTGGGCTTCCTGCGGCACCACACCGAGCCGGTGGTGGAATGCCGCGACCTCGTAGCGGCGCAGGTCCACCCCGTCCACGAGCACCGCGCCCCGCACCGGGTCGTAGAACCTGGCCAGCAGCTTGATCAGGGTGGACTTGCCTGCCCCGGTGGCTCCCACCAGCGCGACCGTCTCGCCGGGGGCGATCCGCAGCGACACGTCGTCCAGCGCGGGCTCGGCCGCGCCCGGGTAACCGAAGGTGACGCCGCGCAGCTCCACCGCGCCGCGCAGCCGCGCGGGTACCGGCACCGCGTCCGCGCCCGGCGGCGGGACGGTGGTCGGCGTGTCGAGCAGACCCCGGATGCGCCGCAGTCCGACGGCCGCCTGCTGGTAGCCGTCGAAGACCTGGGAGAGCTGCTGTACGGGGGTGAAGAACAGGCCCAGGTAGAGCAGGAACGCGGTGAGCACCGCGGGGGTGACGGTGCCCGCGGCCACCCGCGCGGCGCCGACGCCGAGCACCGCGGCCTGTGCCAGGTCGGAGAGCATCGCGACGAATGGGAAATAGGTGGCGATGTAGCGCTGGGCGCGCAGCCGGGAGCGGCGGTAGGCGTCGCTGCGGGCGGCGAAGTCGCGGGCCGACCGGCGCTCCCTGGTGAACGCCTGCGCCACCCGGATACCCGTGACGTTCTCCTGCAGGTCGGCGTTCACCTCGCTCACCCGCTCCCTGGCCTCGGCGTACGCCGCGGTGGAGAGCCTGCGGAAGATCACCGTCGCCACCGCGAGCAGCGGCAGTCCCAGCATCGCCACCAGGGCGAGACCGCCGTCGGTGAACAGCAGCGCGCCTGCCACCCCGGCCACGGTGAGGACGCTGATCAGCGCGGTCGACAGCCCGGTCTGCAGGAACGTGGACAGCGCGTCGACGTCGGTGGTCATCCGGGTCATGATCCGGCCGGCCATCTCGCGTTCGTAGTAGTCCAGCCCGAGCCGCTGCAGGTGCGCGAAACTGCGCACCCGCACCAGGTAGAGCAGGGACTCGCCGGCCCGCGCCGCGACCACCGTCTGCGCCGCCATGACCAGCCAGTCGGCGACGACGACCGCCAGCCCGGCGAGCACCGCGACGGCGAGCAGGTGCGGGGTGTGGCGGGTGATGGCCGATACCGCGAGGCCGCCCAGCGCGGGGAAGGCCACCGTGGCCGCGGCGTCCAGCCCCACCAGGACGACCGCCAGGGTGAGCCAGCCGCGTACCGGTTGCAGCAGCCGGCGGAGCCGGAACCCCGGATCCGGCGCCGCCGGGTCGGTCCGCAGCCGCACCTGCGCGGTGGCCGGTGGCAGTGCGGCCACCGCGGCGAGCATCTCCGGCGTGGCCGCACTGCCCGCCACGCCTGTCGAGACGCCACCGCGCCCGCCTGCCGCCGCGGCAGGGGCCGCGGCACCGTCGGCGTCGGCCGGTGCGTCGGCGGGCCAGAGCCGCGGCGTGATCCCGGCCGGGCCGGGCTGCAGCTGCGCGGCCGAGGCGTCCGGCGCGACGCCCGCGGTGGCCTCCTCGATCACCTCGTCCGGGCCGGCGAGCAGCGCGCGGAACAGCGGACACCTGGCGGTCAGTTCGGCCTGGGTGCCGATGTCGACGACGTGGCCCTCGTCGAGCACCGCGATCCGGTCGGCCAGCGCCAGTGAGGAGCGGCGGTGCGCGATGAGCAGCG
>DASXOL010000059.1:0-19588 GCA_036494295.1 Pseudonocardiaceae bacterium | reverse complement strand
CCACCACCAGGACCACCGAGAGCGTGAGCGCGAGCATGAGCGGCCAGCGCCGGGCCGGGGCGCCGCCCTGCGTCAGGTCCGTCACCTGCGTTCCGCCAGGGTCAGGACAGGTGCACGACCGGGCAGGTGAGCGTGCGGGTGATACCTGCCACGTTCTGGACCCTGGCCACCACGAGCTGGCCCAGCTGGTCGACGTCGGTCGCCTCGGCGCGCACGATCACGTCATACGGGCCGGTCACGTCCTCTGCGCTGGTCACACCCGGCAGGCCCGCCACCGCAGCAGCGACGGCAGCCGCCTTGCCCACCTCGGTCTGGATGAGGATGTATGCCTGGACCACGGCGTGCCCCCTTAGTCTGAGCAGTCCGGTCGGGGTAGAACGAACCGGAGCGAGCACCGCGAACCTACCCGACAACGTCACCAGGAAAGGGAATCTGTGATGGCCGCTGACCCGCTTGGCGGCTTCGTGCCACCCTCGCGGCCCTTCGCCGAGGGCACGGTGGGTGACCTCGGCGAATTCGGGGTGATCGCCCGCGTCACGGCCGGGCGCCGGATGCCGCCGGGCACGGTGCTCGGGCCGGGCGACGACGCGGCGGTACTGGCCGCGCCGGACGGCCGCGTGGTCGTGTGCACCGACGTCCTCGTCGAGGGGGTTCATTTCCGGCTGAGCTGGTCCACGCCGAACCAGGTCGGGCGCAAGGCGGTGGCGGCCAACCTGGCCGACGTGGCGGCGATGGGCGCGGTGCCCACCGGCCTGGTCGTCGGCCTGGCGTGCCCGGCACAGACGCCGTTGGCCACCGTGGACGGCCTGGTGGCCGGCATGTGGGAGGAAGCGGGCAAGGTCGGCGTCGGCGTGGTCGGCGGCGACGTGGTGAGCGCCTCGGAGCTGGTGGTCTCGGTGACCGCCACCGGAGACCTGCAGGGCCGGGCACCGGTGACCAGGTCCGGCGCCCGGCCGGGCGACCTGCTCGCGGTGTGCGGCCGGCTGGGCTGGGCGGCGGCGGGCCTCGCCGTGCTCGGCCGGGGATTCCGCTCGCCGGTCGCGGTCGTCACCGCGCATCGGGTGCCGGAGCCGCCCTACCCGGCAGGCCCGGCGGCCGCCGAGGCAGGGGCCAGCGCGATGATCGACGTCTCCGACGGCCTGCTCGCCGACGCGGGGCACCTGGCGGCCGGTTCCGGGGTGGCGGTCAACGTCAACTCCGCGGCGCTGGAGGTGCCGCGCAGGCTCGCGGAGGTGGCCTCCGCGCTGGGCGCCGACCCACTGCACTGGGTGCTCACCGGCGGCGAGGACCACGCGCTGCTGGCGAGCTTCCCCGCCGGGGTCGGGCTGCCCGCGGGCTGGAGTCCGATCGGCGTGGTGCACGAGGGCCACGGCGTCACGGTCGACGGCCGCGCCTACGAAGGGCCTGCCGGCTGGGATCATTTCGACGGGCGCTGAGCCGCGACCTACGCTGCCTGCCGTGGAGTTGCGCACCCTGACCCTCGACCATCCCGATGTGCGGCGGCTCGTCGCCGCGGTCCAGCAGGAGTACGTGAACCGCTACGGCGGCGAGGACTCCACCCCGTTCGAGCCCGCCGAGTTCGCGCCGCCGAAGGGGACCTTCGTGGTCGGCTACCTGGACGGTGTCGCGGTGGCCAGCGGCGGCTGGCGGGCCAGGGCGGCGGGGCCGGAATTCGCCGAGGGCGACGCGGAGCTCAAGCGGATGTACGTGGTGCCCGAGGCCAGGGGCCGGGGCCTGGCCAGGCTGGTGCTCGCGGAGCTGGAACGCAGAGCGGTGGCGGCGGGCCGGCGGCGGCTGGTGCTGGAGACCGGCACCCGGCAGCCCGAGGCGATCGCGCTCTACCTGTCGTCGGGCTACACCGAGATCCCGCGTTTCGGCGTCCACCGGTGCGAGCCGGGCAGCCGGTGCTTCGGCAAGCCGCTGCTCCCCACCGACGACACCGACGATGCCGGGTGCGACCCTGCGCTGATCACTCGCTAAGGTCGCGCGCCGTGGCGACTGCTGTGAGCGAGATCGTGGAAGCGGGCTGGGCCCGCGCGCTGGAACCGGTGAGCGACCGGGTGAGTGCGGCGGGGGAGTTCCTCCGCGCGGAGATCGCCGCGGGGCGGCGCTACCTGCCTGCCGGGAAGAACATCCTGCGCGCCTTCGCGCAGCCCTTCGACCAGGTGCGGGTGCTCATCGTGGGTCAGGACCCGTATCCGACGCCGGGACACGCGGTCGGCCTGTCGTTCTCGGTGGAGCCCGATGTGCGGCCGCTGCCGCGCAGCCTGGCCAACATCTACCGGGAGTACAGCGACGACCTCGGCCTGCCCACCCCGTCCACCGGGGACCTCAGCCCGTGGGCCGCGCACGGCGTGCTGCTGCTCAACAGGGTCCTGACGGTGGAACCCAGCAAACCGGGCTCGCACCGCGGCAAGGGGTGGGAAGAGGTCACCGAACAGGCCATCCGGGCACTCGTCGCCCGCGAGGGAGAACCGCTGGTCGCGATCCTGTGGGGGCGCGACGCGCGCACGTTGCGGCCGATGCTGGCGGACGTGCCGTGCATCGAGTCGGCGCACCCGTCGCCGATGTCGGCGGATCGCGGGTTCTTCGGCTCCCGCCCGTTCAGCAGGGTCAACGAGGCGCTGGAGGAACTCGGTGGCGAGCCGGTGGACTGGAAGCTGCCCTGACCTCGAACCGATGTCGGCGGGCGTCCGACTGCGTAGGTGTTCGGGGCGGCTGTCAGGTCAGCCGCGGACGACCTTGCCCGCCTTCAGGCAGGAGGTGCACACGTGCAGGCGCCTGCGCTGCGAGACGCCGAGCTTCGCCCGAACGGTCTGGATGTTCGGGTTCCACCGGCGCTTGGTCCGCCGGTGCGAGTGCGAGACCGACATGCCGAAGCCCGGTCCCTTGCCGCAGATATCGCACACGGCAGCCACGTCAGACACTCCCTGGGTTCGTCGCGCGAGGTTCGTCGTCTCCGTCCGTGGCCCGATCCGGCCCGAACAGCCGCTTCAGAGTAGCCGGGTGTGGTCTGCCGCTCCAAACCGGGGGACGTCGGTGTCGATGGGTAATCTTCGGCGCAACCCGAAGGAGCGGTGAGGAGGCAGCGGCGGTGTTGCAGTCGCTGGATGCGGCGGCGGTTCGGCGCTGGGCGAGCACATGCTGTGACGAGCTTGCCGCCCGCCGGGACGAGATCGACGTGCTGAACGTGTTTCCGGTGGCCGACAAGGACACCGGGTCCAATCTGCTGGCCACGATGCGGGCCGGGCTGGACGCGGTGCTGCGCGAGGACGGCACGCAGGTCGCGCCCGGAATCGCGGCCGCCGTACTGGCGCGTGGCGCGATACGCGGCGCGCGGGGCAACTCCGGCGTGATCGTCTCCCAGGTGCTCCGTGGCCTGGCCGAGGCGTTCATGGACGGACCTGCGCCGGGTGCTGTCGCGGGCAGTGCTGTTGCGGGCAGTGCTGTTGCGGGCAGCGGTGTTGCGGGCAGCGGTGTCGCGGGCAGTGGTGTCGCGGGCAGTGGTGTCGCGGGCAGTGGTGCGGCGGCGACGTTGCGCCGAGGTCTGCGCCGGGCCGACGAGCTGGCCACCGCCGCGGTCGCGGAGCCGGTGCCGGGCACCGTGCTGACCGTGCTGCACGCCGCCGCGGACGCGGCCGAGGAGGCAGCGTCGGACGATCTGGCCGCGGTGGCCTCCGCGGCGGCCGCCGCCGCCACCCATGCGCTGTCCGAGACGCCCAAGCAGCTCGGGGTGCTGGCGCAGGCCGGTGTGGTGGACGCGGGCGGCCTGGGGCTCGTGCTGCTCCTGGAGGCGCTGGTGGCGGTGGTCACCGAACGTCCGGCCCAGTTCGAGGCGGCGGTGAGCGTCCCGGCGCGTGACGCGCACACCCTGCAGGTCGGCCGGGAGGGCGGTTCCGAGGAGTACGAGTACGAGGTGATGTACCTGCTCGATGGTGTGGACGAGGCCATGGTCGCGACGTTGCGCGCCGAGCTCAGTGGGCTCGGCGACTGCGTCGCGGTGGTCGGTACCGGCGACCGGGACCCGCTGTGGAACGTGCACGTGCACTGCTCCGACGTGGGCGCCGCCATCGAGGCGGGGGTGCGCGCCGGGCGTCCGCACCGGATCACCGTCGCGCGCTTCGCCGAGCAGGAGGAGCGGGCGACGGTCGGCCACCGGTTCGTCACCGGTCACGCGGTGCTCGCCATGGTCAGCGGCGGCGGTGTCGCGGAGCTGCTGCGCGGCGAGGGCGCGGCGATCGCGTCGGCGACCTGTGGCGTGACCGATCTGCTCGCCGTGCTCGCGGGTACCCGTGCCCGGCAGGTCACCGTGCTCGCCCCGCCGGGTGCACCGGTGGAGGTGGCCGAGGCGGCGGCCGAGCAGGCCCGTGACACCGGACAGGACGTGGTGGTCGTGCCGACCACGTCGGCGGTGCAGGCGCTGGCCGCCATCGCGGTGCACGACGTCGAACGGCGAGCCGCCGACGACCTGGTCGCGATGACCGAGGCGGCCGCCGCGACCCGCCGCGGCGAGCTCACCGTGGCGGACACGGAGGCGTTGACCTGGGCGGGGCGCTGCAAGCCCGGCGACGTGCTCGGCATGGTCGACGACGAGGTGGTGCTGATCGCCACCGACCCGGTCACCGCCGGGCGCCAGCTCGTCGACCGGATGCTGTCGGTGGGCGGTGAGCTGGTGACCCTGCTGGTGGGCGCCGACGCGCCGGAGGGCATCGGCGCCGCGCTGGTCGAGTACCTGCACTCGGCGCATCCCGAGGCGGAGGCGGTCTGCTACGACGGTGGCCAGCAGGACAGCATGCTGCTCGTGGGCCTGGAATGAAGCCAGAATGAGGCCCGAATGACGCTGGAATGAAGCCGGGGTGATCGCGGGCATGGCGCGGATGGACGAGCCGTTGGAGGGGCTGCTCGGCCGCAAGTCGGCGGCGTTGCTGGCCGAGCAGCTCGACCTGCACACCGTGGGTGACCTGCTGCGCCACTACCCCCGCCGCTACGCCGACCAGGGCCAGCTCACCCCCATCGCGGGCCTGCAGCCGGGGGAGGACGTCACGGTCGTCGCCGAGGTCCGCAGCTGCACGTCCCGGCGGATGCAGCGCAAGAAGGGGACCATCCAGAACGCGGTGATCTGGGACGGGACCCGCACGCTCAACCTGACCTTCTTCAACCAGCACCGGTTGGAACAGCGGCTCCTGCCGGGGCGTCAGGCGCTCTTCGCCGGGCGGGTGTCGGTGTACCGGGGCAGCCTGCAGCTCACCCACCCGAGCTTTCAGCTGCTCGACGGGGACGCGGACAAGCTCGCCGAGTTCTCCCGGCCGCTGATCCCGGTCTACCCGGGCACCAAGGACGCGCACTCCTGGACGATCCAGCTCTGCGTGCGGCAGGTGTTCGACGTCCTCGACGACCCGCCGGACCCGTTGCCCGCCGCGCTGCGCGCGGAGCACCGGCTGCCCGGGCTGGGTGCGGCGCTGCGCGCGGTGCACCGCTCGGACAGCCGGGCCGAGATCGCCGCTGCCCAGCGCCGGCTGAAATGGGACGAGGCGATGGCGGTGCAGCTCACCCTGGCCCGGCGGCGCAGGGACGCGGCGCTGCGGCCTGCGCCTGCCTGTCCGCGGGTGGCGGGCGGGCTGACCGCCGCGTTCGACGCCACGCTGCCGTTCACGCTGACCGCGGGGCAGCGGCAGGTCGGTGAGCTGCTCTCCGGTGAACTCGCGGGGGAGCATCCGACGAACCGGCTCCTGCAGGGCGAGGTCGGCTCCGGGAAGACGGTGGTGGCACTGCGCGCGATGCTGCAGGTGGTCGACGCCGGGCGGCAGGCAGCGCTGCTGGCACCCACCGAGGTGCTCGCCGCCCAGCACGCCAGGTCGCTGCGGGCCATGCTCGGCGACTTCGGCCGGGCGGGCGAACTCGGCTCCGCGGACCAGGCCACCCGGATCACCCTGCTCACCGGCTCGCTGCCGGCCAAGGTGCGCAAGCAGGCGATGCTCGACGCGGCGTCCGGGCAGGCCGGCATCGTGGTGGGCACCCACGCGCTGATCCAGGACCGGGTGTCGTTCGCCGATCTGGGCCTGGTGGTGGTCGACGAGCAGCACCGGTTCGGTGTCGAGCAGCGCGACGCGCTGCGCGGGCGGGCGGGCGACGGCACCAGCCCGCACGTGCTGGTGATGACCGCGACGCCGATCCCGCGCACCGTGGCGATGACCGTGTACGGCGACCTGGAGGTCTCCGCGCTGCGCGAGCTGCCCGTCGGCAGGTCGCCGATCTCGACGACCGTGGTGCCGGTGGGGGAGAAGCCCGGCTGGCTGGACCGGGTGTGGCAGCGGATCGCCGAGGAGGTCGGCGCGGGCAGGCAGGCCTTCGTGGTGTGCCCCCGGATCGGCGATGCGGAGCCCGGGCCCGGCGGGGCCGGCGGGCCCGGCGAGGCCGGCGAATCCGGCGAATCCGGCGAGGAGGCTCTCGACGACGACCAGGACGGCGCGCGTCCGCCGATCGCGGTGCTCGATCTGGCGCCGCAGCTGGCGGAGGGGCCGCTGGCCGGGCCGCGGCTGGGAGTGCTGCACGGGCGGCTCGGCGGTGACGAGAAGGACGCCACGATGCGCGCGTTCGCCGCGGGGGAGATCGACGTGCTGGTCGCGACCACGGTCGTCGAGGTCGGCGTCGACGTGCCGAACGCCTCGGTCATGGTGATCATGGACGCGCAGCGGTTCGGGGTGAGCCAGCTGCACCAGCTGCGCGGACGGGTCGGACGTGGCGCGCATCCCGGCCTGTGCCTGCTGGTCACCGACTCGCCGGAGGGCACCGTGGCGCGGGAGCGCCTGGCCGCGGTGGCGGGGACGACCGACGGGTTCGAGCTGGCCCGGCTGGATCTGGAGCTGCGCCGCGAGGGCGACGTGCTGGGCGCGGTGCAGTCCGGCCGGCGCTCCGGGCTCAAGCTGCTCTCGCTGCTCCGCGACGAGGAGCTGATCGGGCAGGCCCGGCAGGCCGCCGCGCAGCTCATCGAGGCGGATCCGGACCTCGCCGCGCACCCCGGCCTCGCCCGGCTGGCCGACGATCTGCTCGACGACGAGCGGGCGCAGTTCCTCGAGAAGGTCTAGCTCCAGGATCCCTGCGGGGTTTGTGTCGGTTAGCGGCGCCGCTGACCCGGGTTTGTGGCTCTTGAAGAGCCCCGTTCTCAGGCGGGAGGCAGCTGCTGGCGGGCGGCGGCGTCGAGGGCGGCGGCCGCGGCCGGGGGCAGGCGCAAGGTGCCGCTGCGTTTCAGCTTGGCCAGCTCGGCGCGCGCTTTGGCGTATGCCGCGGCCCGCTCCGCGTCGTGGTCGGAGTCGCGCGCGACGGTGAGCAGCTTGATGGCCCGTTGCACGGTGGCCCGCTCCTCGGCGGGGATGCCCGCCAGCCTGATCCGCTCGGCCGCGTCCAGCGCGGCGCGCCAGGTGCGCCATGCCGCGTCCACCGCGGTGGCGAAGCGGGCGCAGTGCTCCCGGGGTGGCCGCTGGTCGGTGTCCAGCGCCTGCGCTTCGGCGAAGGCGTCGACGAACCGTCCGGTGGACGGCACGGTGACGTCGGTGAGCGCGGGCAGCCGCAGCACCGCCAGCGGGTCGCACTCGAACCGCGCGTACTCGCCGCGCAGCTGGGCGAAGCTCGCCTTGGTGGACGCCCACTCCGGCGCCTGCAGCGGCCGGGGGAAGGGCGGGGCCGCGGCGCCCGGCGGCGGTCCCGCGGGTGCGACGTGGCGCCGGGCCCACGGCGCCGTTCCCCGCAGGTGGTGGAACCGTCCGCGCCGGGTGAGGCTGAAGGCCACCGCGCCCGCGCCGACGAGGAACAGCGGCACCAGCATCATCACGATCATCGCGAACATCGCGCCACCGGCCAGCAGCGCCACGGCGATCAGCAGCAGCAACGGGGCGACCGGTCCCCGCCGCGGGCCCCTGCGGTACGTGCGGTGATAGCGAGGTCTGCCCATGGCCCCGTCCTCTCGTGTGGCATCTTCTTTGATACCCCTCCGTGGTGCCGGATGGGGAGAACTTGCTCCACTTCGTGCGCTCCGAAATCCCGCTCCGAACTGCGGGACGCCCGGTACCTGGGACGACGTGCCCGAAAGGTGGGAGTTGCCGGGTAGCGTTTCTGGCTAACCGGCCTGCGCGCGCCTCACCGGCATGTGTGCGGCCACCCCGCCGAACGCGGCCGAACGGCCGTGTGGAAAGGAGCTGGCCCATGTTCGGCAAGGTCTTGGTCGCCAACCGCGGCGAGATCGCGATCCGGGCGTTCCGTGCCGCCTACGAGATGGGCGCGGAGACGGTGGCGGTCTTCCCGTACGAGGACCGCAACTCGGAGCACCGGCTCAAGGCCGACGAGGCCTACCAGATCGGCGAGGAGGGCCACCCGGTCCGCGCCTACCTCTCGGTGGAGGAGATCGTCCGGGCCGCCAAGCGCTCCGGCGCGGACGCGGTGTACCCGGGCTACGGCTTCCTGTCCGAGAACCCGAAGCTGGCCGCGGCCTGCGAGGAAGCGGGCATCACGTTCGTCGGGCCGCCGAAGTCGGTGCTGGCGCTCACCGGCAACAAGTCCCGGGCCGTGGCCGCGGCGCGGAAAGCGGGCGTGCCGGTGCTGAACTCCTCGGCGCCCTCCGCGGACCTGGACGAGCTGATGGCCGCCGCCGAGGAGATCGGCTTCCCGATCTTCGTGAAGGCGGTGGCGGGCGGCGGCGGGCGCGGCATGCGCCGGGTGACCGAGCCCAAGGCGCTGCGCGACGCGGTGGAGGCGGCGACCCGCGAGGCGGAGTCGGCCTTCGGCGACCCCACGGTGTTCCTCGAAAAGGCCGTCGTCGACCCGCGGCACATCGAGGTGCAGATCCTGGCCGACGCCACGGGTGAGGTGATCCACCTCTACGAGCGGGACTGTTCGGTGCAGCGCAGGCACCAGAAGGTCGTGGAGATCGCGCCCGCGCCCGACCTGGACCCGGAGCTGCGCGAGCGGATCTGCGCCGATGCGGTCGCCTTCGCGCGGCAGATCGGCTACGTCAACGCGGGCACCGTGGAGTTCCTGGTGGACCGCGAAGGCGACCACATGTTCATCGAGATGAACCCGCGGATCCAGGTCGAGCACACGGTCACCGAGGAGGTCACCGATGTCGACCTGGTCTCCGCCCAGCTGCGGATCGCGGCCGGCGAGACGCTGGCCGAGCTGGGCCTGGCCCAGGACGCCATCGTCCCGCACGGCGCCGCGCTGCAGTGCCGCATCACCACCGAGGACCCGATCAACGAGTTCCGTCCCGACATCGGCACGGTCACCGCGTACCGCTCGGCGAGCGGGGCGGGGGTCCGGCTCGACGGCGGCACCGTGCACCCCGGCGCCGAGATCAGCGCCCACTTCGACTCCATGCTGGTCAAGGTGACGTGCCGGGGCCGGGACTTCCCCACCGCCGTCAAGCGGGCCCGCCGCGCGGTCGCCGAGTTCCGGATCCGCGGGGTGGCCACCAACATCCCGTTCCTGCTCGCGCTGCTCGACGACCCGGACTTCCAGGCCGGCCGGGTCACCACCTCCTTCATCGAGGAACGTCCGTACCTGCTCACCGCCCGGCAGTCGGCCGACCGCGGCACCCGGCTGCTCACCTATCTCGCCGACGTCACGGTGAACCAGCCGAACGGCGAGCCGCCGAACGTGGTCGACCCGGCCACCAAGCTGCCCGACATCGACCTGGAGACCGCGGCGCCGCCCGGCTCCCGCCAGAAGCTGCTCGCGCTCGGCCCCGAGGGCTTCGCGCACTGGCTGCGCGCCCGCGACCTGGTGGGCGTCACCGACACCACGTTCCGCGACGCGCACCAGTCGCTGCTCGCCACCCGGGTACGCACGAAGGACCTGGTGGCCGTGGCGCCGCACGTGGCGCGGATGACCCCGCAGCTGCTGTCGCTGGAGTCCTGGGGCGGCGCGACCTATGACGTGGCGCTGCGCTTCCTCGCCGAGGACCCCTGGGAGCGGCTGGCCGCGCTGCGTGCCGCGGTGCCCAACCTGTGCCTGCAGATGCTGCTGCGCGGGCGCAACACCGTCGGCTACACGCCGTACCCGACGGAGGTGACCTCCGCCTTCGTGGAGCAGGCGGTCGAGACGGGCCTGGACATCTTCCGCATCTTCGACGCGCTCAACGACGTGTCGCAGATGCGCCCGGCCATCGACGCGGTCCGCGAGACCGACCAGGCGCTGGCCGAGGTGGCCCTGTGCTACACCGCCGACCTGTCCGATCCGGCGGAGAAGCTCTACACCCTCGACTACTACCTGCGCCTGGCCGAGCAGATCGTCGAGGCCGGGGCACACGTGCTGGCCATCAAGGACATGGCGGGCCTGCTGCGCCCGCCCGCGGCCCGCACCCTGGTGACCGCGCTGCGGGAGCGCTTCGACCTGCCGGTCCACCTGCACACCCACGACACCCCAGGCGGTCAGCTCGCCACGCTGCTCGCCGCGATCGACTCCGGTGTCGACGCGGTCGACGCCGCGGCCGCGTCGATGGCGGGCACCACCTCGCAGCCCGCGCTGTCGGCGCTGGTGGCGGCGACCGACCACACCCCGCGCAACACCGAGCTCGACCTGCAGGCGGTGTGCGACCTGGAGCCCTACTGGGAGGTGGTACGCAAGGTCTACGCGCCGTTCGAGTCCGGCCTGGCCTCGCCCACCGGGCGGGTCTACCACCACGAGATCCCCGGCGGGCAGCTGTCCAACCTGCGCCAGCAGGCCGTCGCGCTCGGGCTCGCGGACAAGTTCGAGCAGATCGAGGACGCCTATGCGGCGGCCGACCGGATGCTCGGCAGGCTGGTGAAGGTGACCCCGTCGTCCAAGGTGGTCGGCGACCTGGCCCTGCACCTGGTGGGCGCCGACGTCGCGCCGAAGGACTTCGAGTCCGACCCGGCGCGCTACGACATCCCGGACTCGGTGATCGGCTTCCTCCAGGGCGAGCTGGGCGATCCGCCGGGCGGGTGGCCGGAGCCGCTGCGCGGCAAGGCGCTCGAAGGCCGCAAGGCGTCCAAGGGCGTGGCGGAGCTGACGGCCGAGGACCGCAAGGGGCTCAGCGAGAACCCGGCACGCACCCTCAACCGGTTGCTGTTCGCCGGCCCGACCGCGGAGTTCGAGGAGCACCGGGAGGCGTTCGGCGACACCTCGGTGCTGACCACCAAGGACTTCTTCTACGGGCTGCGCCGCGGCGAGGAGCACGCGGTCGATCTCGAACCCGGTGTCCGGCTGCTCATCCAGCTGCAGGCGATCGGCGACGCCGACGAGCGTGGCATGCGCACCGTGCTGTGCACGCTCAACGGGCAGATGCGTCCGCTGCAGGTACGGGACCACTCGATCGAATCCGACGTGCCGGTGGCGGAGAAGGCGGACCGGTCCAACTCCGACCACGTGCCCGCGCCCTTCGCCGGTGTGGTGACGCTGCGCGTCTCCGAGGGCGACACCGTGTCCGCGGGACAGCCGGTGGCCACCATCGAGGCGATGAAGATGGAGGCCAGCATCACCGCGTCGAAGGACGGCACGGTGTCCCGGCTGGCCATCAAGTCGGTGCAGCAGGTCGAGGGCGGCGACCTCATCCTCGAACTGGGCTAGGGCACGGAAAGCCGGGTACGGACCTCCGCGTCGCCACCGCACGGCACACCGGCGCATGATGAGGCGGTGACGCGGATCGTGGCCGGGGCTGCCGGGGGGCGGCGGCTCGCCGTCCCGCCTCGCGGCACCCGGCCCACCTCGGACCGGGTCCGCGAGGCGGTCTTCAGCGCGCTGCAGGCGCGGCTGGACCTGCAGGGCACCCGGGTACTGGACCTCTACGCGGGATCGGGGGCACTGGGCTTGGAGGCGCTCTCCCGGGGCGCGGCTCACGTCCGGTTCGTGGAGTCCGACCGGCGGGCCGCGGCGGTGCTGCGCCGCAACGTCGACGCTCTCGGGTTGCCCGGTGCCGAGGTCAGTACCGCCACGGTGGCCGCGGTACTGCACGGCGAGCCCGGCCCGCCCTATGACGTGGTGCTCGCCGACCCGCCGTACGCGCTGGACGGGACCGCCCTGGACGGTGTGCTCGACGGGTTGGCCCGCGGCGGCTGGCTCGGCCCCGGTGCTCTGGTCGTGGTGGAGCGCTCCGCCCGTGCCATGCCTCCGACCTGGCCAGATGGTGTGGTGGCGATCACGGAGAAGCGGTATGGGGACACCACTGTGTATTACGGTTCCGCGCCATGAGGCGCGCAGCGTGTCCCGGCTCCTACGACCCGGCGACCAACGGGCACCTCGACATCATCGATCGGGCGGCGGGCCAGTTCGACGAAGTCGTGGTGGCCGTGTTGATCAACAAGAACAAGCGCGGGTTGTTCAGCGTCGAGGAACGCATGGACATGCTCAGGGAGACCACCGGCCACCTGCCGAACGTGCGCGTCGACTCCTGGCACGGCCTGCTCGTGGACTACTGCCGAGCCAACGAGATCTGGACCATCGTGAAGGGCCTGCGCGCGGTCAGCGACTTCGACTACGAGCTGCAGATGGCCCAGATGAACTACCAGCTCTCCGGCGTGGACACCATGTTCATGCCCAGCAACCCCACCTACAGCTTCCTGTCCAGCTCGCTGATCAAAGAGGTGGCCACCTACGGCGGTGACGTCAGTCACCTGCTGCCGCCCGTGGTCCACCAGCGCCTGATCAACCGCCTCGCCGAGCAGCGCTAGATTTCTCGGCCCGCCGAGCGGCGCCAGATTTCTCGGCCCGCCGAAGCCCCGTGCCGGGACACGCCCGCGCGTCGTGCTGCGGGCTCTCGGCGGTGCGAGGGGGCAGACTGAGCTCCCGGTAGCTCAGCGTCGTCCGCGGCGCTGCTTCAGCAGTGAGGAGGGGCAGGTGTATCGGGTCTTCGAGGCACTCGACGAGCTCGTGACCACCGTCGAGGAGGCACGGGGACTGCCGATGACCTCGAGTTGTGTGGTGCCGCGCGGTGACGTCCTCGAGTTGCTCGACGATGTCCGCGACGCGATCCCCGCCGAACTCGACGACGCCCAGGACGTGCTGGACCACCGCGACGAACTGGTGAACACCGCGCAGCGGGAGGCGCAGAGCCGGCTGGAGGAGGCGCGCGCCGAGGCCGAGCAGACCCTCGCGGCCGCCCGCGAGGAGGCGGCGCGGCTGCTCGCCGACGCCCGCGGCCAGGCGGACTCGATCATGGCGGACGCCCATGCCGAGGCCGAGCACGTGGTGGCCGGCGCCCGTCACGAGTACCAGCAGCTCACGGCCCGGGGGGAGGCCGAGGCGGACCGCATGATGAGCGCGGGCCGGGCCGCCTACGAGCGCGCCGTCGCGGACGGTCGCGCCGAGCAGTCCCGCCTCGTCGAGCAGACCGAGGTGGTGCAGGCCTCCCGCGCGGAGGCGGCCCGGATCCACGAGGAGGCCGTCGCCGAGGTGCACCGGTTGCGCTCGGAGTGCGACAGCTACATCGACGCGAGCCTCGCCGAGATCGAGGACATGCTCGGCCGCACCCTGCGCACCATCGCGCGCGGCCGCAGCCACGTCTCCGGTCCGGTGTCGGCGGGTCTCGTCGACTATCCCAACTGAACTCGAACTCCAGCCGAACACCACGGTGATGAACTGAATTTCGCGGCGGCGACGATCGTCGCCTACTCTGGTCCGGCTGGGCACGACCCGGCCATCCGCTCCCGACAACCACGAAACCCTCATGCCGCCCAACGCTGCACCCGCCCACCCCGACCCGAAGGCGCCGTGGGTGATCGACACCCGTGACCTGGGCAGACGCCCCGGCGCGATGCGGTCCTACCATCGTGAGTTCCCCTCACCTCGAGGACTTTCCCTGGATGTGATCGGCATTCCCGAAGGCGGCGACGTGGCGCTGGACGTCCGCCTCGAATCGGTGATCGAGGGCGTGTGGGTGTCGGGCACCGCGACCGCGCAGGTCAGCGGGGAGTGCGCGCGCTGCCTGGACCCGATGCAGGAGCGGATCGAGGTCGAGCTCACCGAGTTGTTCGCCTACCCGGACTCCGCGACCGACGAGAGCACCGACGAGGACGAGGTCAGCAGGGTCGTCGACGATCTGGTCGACCTGGAGCCGGTGCTGCGCGACGCCGTGCTGCTGGCGCTGCCGCAGGCGCCGCTGTGCCGGGACGACTGCCAGGGCCTGTGCCCGGAGTGCGGCGCCAAACGGGCCGAACTCGACGCCGGCCACCGGCATGAGACCATGGACCCGCGTTGGGCCGTGCTGAAGGAACGATTCGGCGCCGACCCGTCTCAAGACGCTGCATCTCAGGACACCGGATCTCGAGACGCTGAAGCTCAGGACGGCGAGCCTCGTGACGAGGCTCGACGTCACCGCATCGAAGAGGAGAACGAGTAACGTGGCCGTCCCGAAGCGCAGGATGTCGCGATCGAACACCCGCTCGCGGCGGGCTCAGTGGAAGGCGGTCTCGCCCACCCTCGTGCCCTGCTCCAACCGGGCATGCCGGCAGCCGAAGCTCCCGCACGTGGCGTGCCCGCAGTGCGGGACCTATGACGGCCGTCAGGTCGTCCGGCCGGCCTGACCGGACGACGCGAAGGCGTGGGGGGCCAGCCGTCGCGGGGTCGCGGTCCTGATCCGGCTCCGCTAGAGAAAGCGCTCGGTGTCGAGCTGGACGCCGAGCTGCTCGCGCTTGCTCTGACCCACCGCTCCTATGCCTACGAGAGCGGTGGTCTGGAGCCGAACGAGCGCCTGGAGTTCCTGGGTGACGCGGTGCTCGGTCTGGTCGTCACCGACCATCTCTTCCACACCCATCCCGATCTTCCCGAGGGCCAGCTGGCCAAGCTCCGCGCCAGCGTGGTGAACATGCACGCCCTCGCGGGCGTGGCCCGTGGCCTGGGGCAGGGCGGTCTGGGTCAGTACGTGCTGCTCGGACGGGGCGAGGAGCTCACCGGCGGGCGGGACAAGGCCAGCATCCTCGCCGACACCACCGAGGCGCTGATCGGTGCGGTGTACGTGCAGCACGGCATGGACACCGCCCGCACCGTGGTGCACCGGCTGTTCGACGCGCTGCTCATCGAGGCGCCGCTGCTGGGCGCCGGCCTGGACTGGAAGACCAGCCTGCAGGAGCTCACCGCGAACGAGGACCTCGGCGTGCCCGAGTACCGGGTCGTCGAAGAGGGGCCGGACCACCTCAAGGAGTTCACCGCCACCGCGATGATCGCCGGGACGGAGCGGGGTACCGGCAAGGGCAGGACCAAGAAGGAAGCCGAGCAGCGGGCCGCGGAGGCTGCCTGGCGCGCGCTGTCGGCGGTGGCCGAGCAGGATGGCAGCGGCGAGGCAGAGTAGCGCGGAGTAGCCAGTGCCGGAGTTGCCGGAGGTCGAGGTCGTCCGGCTCGGCTTGGCCGAGCACGTCGAGGGCCGTCAGCTGGGAGTCGTCGAGGTGCGGCACCCGCGTTCGGTGCGCCGTCACCTGGCCGGTGAGCTGGATTTCGCGGCCCGGCTCGCCGGGCAGAAGATCGTCGCGGCGCGTCGCAGGGGCAAGTACCTGTGGCTGGAACTCGGTGCCGACGAGGCGCTGCTGGCGCATCTGGGCATGAGCGGGCAGCTGCGCATCCAGCCCGAGGGTGCCCCCGACGAGACCCACCTGCGGGTGCGGTTCGGCTTCGCCGACGGCGGGCCCGAGCTGCGCTTCGTCGACCAGCGCACGTTCGGCGGCCTGTCCGTGGAGGACCTGGTCGACGGGGTGCCCGCGCCGATCGCGCACATCGCGCGAGATCCGATGGACCCGGCCTTCGACCTCGACGCGGCGGTGGCGGGCATGCGACGGCGCAACACCGGGCTCAAGCGCGCCCTGCTGGACCAGACCCTGGTGTCCGGGATCGGGAACATCTACGCCGACGAGGCACTGTGGCGGTCGCGGCTGCACTGGGCGCGGCCCACCGCGGCGCTGACCCGGGCGCAGGGACGCACCGTGCTGCACGCCGCCACCGAGGTGATGGCCGAGGCGCTGGACGCGGGCGGCACGTCGTTCGACGCGCTCTACGTGAACATCAACGGCGCGTCGGGCTACTTCGACCGCTCCCTGGCCGCGTACGGGCAGGAGGGCAGGCCCTGCCCGCGGTGCGGGACACCGATCCGGCGCGACTCGTTCATGAACCGCTCCTCCTACACCTGCCCGCGCTGCCAGCCGCGCCCCCGCCACCCGCACCCCTGACCCGCAGCCCGGGCTGCCCTGTGCACTCAGGCGGTCTTGAGCTCGGGCTGGCTCGCGGCCTCGTGCTCGTCCTGCGCGATCGCCTGCCTGACCCGCTCAGCGGGCAGGGCGAGGCGGACCGCCAGGTAGAAGACGGCGAGACTGAACACGGCGACGACGCCGAGGTCGATCCATGGCGGGATCACCTTCATGCCGTCGTACTGGCCGAGGTAGGAGATCAGCGCGAGACCGGCGAACCAGGGCAGCACCCAGGTCAGCGCCCGCGCGTCCAGCGGCGGCCGCTCCAAGGGGCGGCCGAGCAGGTAGGTGATGCCGAAGAGCACGTAACCGGCCAGGATGGCCAGCATCAGCTTCTCGACCGTGGGCCACGAGGTCCAGTAGATGATCTCGTTCGCCGCGACGAAGCTCAGCGGGGCCAGCACCGCGGGAGCGGGCAGCCGGTAGGGCCTGGTGCGGTTCGGGTCGCTTCGGCGCAGCGCGGTCAGCGTGATCGGGGCGAACCCGTACATGATCACCGTGGCGGAGGTGACCAGTCCGACCAGGCTCTGCCAGCTCGGGAACGGCAGGAAGCAGATCAGCCCGACGACGAACGACAGCAGGATCGACGCCCACGGCACCCCGCGGCTGCTGATCTGGCTGACGCCCCTGGGGACATAGCCTGCGTGGCCCAGCGCGTAGGACAGCCGCGCCGACGTGCCGACGTAGATCAGCCCGGTGCCCGCGGGGGAGATGAACGCGTCGATGTACAGCACGGTGGCCAGCCAGCCGAGGCCGAGGCTGGTGGCCAGCGTCGCGTATGGCCCGTAGTCGCCCTTGCCGACCGGGTTGGCCCACCCGGAGACCAGCGCGCCGGGGTTCAGTGCGCCGATGAACGCGACTTCGAGCGCGAGGTAGAGCACGGTCCCGATGAGCACGGCGCCGATCACGGCGCGCGGCAGGTTGCGCTGCGGGTCGCGGGCCTCTCCGCCCATCTGCACGGCCTGTTCGAAGCCCTGCATGGCGAACACGACGCCCAGCGGCAGGGCGGCCAGCACGCCGTGTGCGCCGTACGGGGCGAACCCGCCGCCCGCGGTGAAGTTCTTCGCGTTGAACGACACCGCGATGAGGACGACGATCGTGACCACCGGCACGGCGAACTTCCAGATCACCGTGACCGTGTTGCTCTCCGCGAGCCACCGCACCCCGAGGACGTTGATCACGGTGAAGACCGCCATCAGGACGGTGGCCACCACGAGCCCTTGTCCGGTGAGCGCGCCCGCCTCGTTGATCATCCCGTGCAACTTGTGGTCCAGGTAGCTCAGCGCCGCCTCGACCTCGATCGGCGCGATCGTCACGGCCTGCAGCCACGCCACCCAGCCCGCGGTGAACCCGCCCAGTGAGCCGAACGCCAGCCGCGGCCAGCGGGCGGTGCCCCCGGCCAGCGGGTAGGCCGCGCCGAGCTCGGAGTGCACCAGCGCCAGCAGCACGATGATCACTCCGGCCAGCGCCCAGGAGATGATCGACGCCGCGCCCGCGGATTTCGCCGCGGTCAGCGCGCCCAGCAGCCAGCCCGATCCGATGATCGAACCCAGCGAGACGAAGAGCAAAGCGGTGAAGCCGACTTCCCGCCGGAAGCCGGGCCGCCCCCCGGGTTCCGCTGGTGAGGTCGAAACTTGCGCCATGGTCACAGCCCTTTCTGGGGGGCCGGTCCTCGCTTGTGGCAAACGACCGGTCATCGAGTTTCGCGTGCCGGTAATCGTTCGCTCACGATCGAATTGCTCCTATAGGCCAAATGGACGAAGTCACGGCGTTAATGTGTAGCTTTTCGGGCGCCTTCCGGCATGTGTGGCGATTCGGACAAAGCACCCAGGATCTCCTTTTCGGGGTTATACCGCTCGGTTCTCCGGTGGCCGGGTTCAGGCGCCGGGCAGGGCGCGGATGCCTCGCCACGCGGCCCGGTCGGCGAGCACCGCCGCGGCGGTCCCGATCACGGTCAGCGGGATGAGCGTGAACGGCAGCGGGGTGGCGATAATCCCGTCGCCGCCGCTGAACAGGGCCGGTTCGGCGGTGTGCAACTCGACGGCGTAGGTGATCAGGCTGAGCGCGGCCACCGTGACGGCGGCGGCGACCAACCCGCCCGCGACCGTGGCCAGCCGCAGCAGCCGGGCAGCCAGCTCCAGCCGTCGCAGCAGGCGACCGACGGCGGCCACCGACACCGCGGCGGCGACCCAGGCGAGCGCGATCCACCCGCAGAACGCGGCCCGCCCGAGCCACTGCGGAAGCGCGGCGTCCCTGCCGAGCAGGCCCAGGAGCAGACCGGTGCCGAGCCAGACCGCACCGGCGGCGGGTGGCACGGCGAACAGCGGCAGCGCGGCCCGGTCGTGGCGCCAGGCCTCGCGCAGTCCGGTCACGGCGAGCGGCAGCCCGCCGACGAGGACCAGGGCTCCTGCCACGACGCACGCCCACTGGGCGGTGGCGTCCGCGCCGCCGAGCAGCGGGTGGGCGATCTCGGCCTGGCGGTAGGCGAGGTCCTCGTTGACCTTGATCAGCCCGGCCACGGTCAGGCACAGGGCCACCCAGGCCCCCAGTGTGGTCAACGCCGCACGTCGTAACTGGGCCAGCATGGTGGCCGCTCCTCTCAGCAGTTCGGTGATGTTCAGATGGGCGTCCAGTGCGCCGAGCAGCAGATCCGCCGCGGCGCGCGGCCCTGGTGGGCGGTGCGCCAGCAGGTCGAGCACCTCGTCCGCGTAGCGGTCCCGCCAGGCCCGCGGGTAGAGCTTGACCACGGCGGTCCCGAGGCGCCCCGGCCGCGGCGGCGCCTGGCCGCTCATGCGGTGGCCAGCCGTGCGAGGCCGGTGGCGGCCACCGACTGCAGCGCGTTCAGCTGTGCGGCGAGCACCGCCGCGCCACGCGCGGTGAGGCGGTAGGGCTGGCGACGCTCCGCGGACGCCAGCGGCTCGATCAGCCCGCGCACCTCCAGCCGGGCCAGCGCGCCGTACAGCGTGCCCGGTCCCAGCGACACCCCGGCGAACTCCTCGATGTCCTTGGTGATCGCGTAGCCGTGCCGGGGCCCGTCGGCCAGACTCGACATGATCAGCAGCGACGGATCCGAGAACCGTCCCAGGTCGCCGACGTCGTCGGCGTCGTTCTTCGCCACACTCGCCTCCTGTTATTACGTTAAACGTAGTATGCGAGGCGTAATAGTGCCCGTCAAGAGACTGATCACAAGGCAGCGGCTCAGGGCCGGACGGCGACGGCCGGGACCCGCCGGACCGTGCCGGCTGGCCGGGCAGGCGGTCATGTTCTCCCGGTTCGCCCGGTTCGCGCAGCCGGCACTCGTGAACGGAGCCGCCGGGATCGTCACCGTGCTGGACGGCGAGCCGGTGTCGGTCATGGGTTTCACGATCACGGGCGGCCTGATCGTGGAGATCGACGTGCTCGCCGATCCC
>DASXOL010000058.1:0-1681 GCA_036494295.1 Pseudonocardiaceae bacterium | reverse complement strand
ACCCGCTCCCGTCCACTCATGGCGCGTCGGGCTATCCGCAGGTCCGGATAGCCCCACGCGCCGGGAGAGGGTGGAAAGCTCAGGGCCGAGGGCAAAGCGGGCAAAACGGGCAAAACGCCCAAACGATCTACGACACGCGGGCTGCGACACGCGTGAATTGTCCGATTTGTCCCATTCCGCCGGCGCCGTCGGGCCGTCGCTCCGGCGACGTAGGGTGGATGTGCACCCCGCACCGAATCCGGATGCGGGGCGTTCGCGTTGCCCGGAGGTGATCTCCGGGCTCGGTCGACGGGGGAGTTGCGGTGTCCGTGCCCGGCCTGCTGGATGTGGTGGCCGATGACCCGGTGCTGGCCACCGCGCTGGAGCGCGCGCGGGCCGGTGATCTGCCCACTCGGGACCTGATCGCCCCGCCCGGGCTGCGTCCCCTGGTGATTGCTGCGCTGGCCGCGCGGGGCGGTCGCACCGTGCTCGCGGTGACCGCGACCGGCCGGGAGGCCGAGGATCTCGCCGCCGGGCTGGGATCGTTGCTGCCGGCCGAGCGGGTCGCGGTGTTCCCGTCCTGGGAGACCTTGCCGCACGAGCGACTGTCCCCGCGGGCGGACACCGTCGGGCGACGGCTGGCCGTGCTGCGTCGGCTCACCCGGCCCGTCGCCGACGACCCGGCCGCGGGACCGCTGGACGTCGTGGTCTGCCCGGTGCGCAGCCTGGTGCAGCCGATGGTGCCCGGTCTGGGCGCGCTGGAACCGGTGAGCCTGCGGGTGGGCGACGAGGTAGAACTCGACGTGGTCGTCGAGGCGCTGGCCGCCGCCGCGTACGCACGGGTGGACATGGTCGAGCGGCGCGGCGAGTTCGCGGTGCGCGGCGGCATTGTCGATGTGTTCCCGCCCACCGAGGAACACCCGTTGCGGGTGGAGTTCTTCGGCGACGAGGTGGAGGAGATCCGCCCGTTCCGGGTCGCCGACCAGCGCCGCCTGGCGAGCGGCGAGCCGGACGCCGCCCGCTCGTTGCTGTGGGCGCCGCCGTGCCGGGAACTGCTGCTGACCAAGGAGGTGCGCGACCGCGCCGCCGCACTGCGTAACGCGCACCCGGAACTGGACGAGATGCTCGGCAAGATCTCCGAGGGCGTCGCGGTGGAGGGAATGGAGGCGCTGGCCCCGGTCCTGGTGGACGGCATGGAGTTGCTCGTCGACCAACTGCCCGCGGGCACGCTGGTGGTCAGTGTCGACCCCGAACGCGTGCGGGCTCGCGCCGCGGATCTGGTGCGCACCAGCCAGGAGTTCCTGGAGGCCTCCTGGTCCGGTGCCGCGGTCGGCGGGGTGGCGCCCATCGATCTGGGGGCGGCGGCCCTGCGCGACCTGACCGAGGTCCGCGAACGCATTCGCGCGATCGGCCTGCCCTGGTGGTCGGTGGCGCCGTTCGCGTCCGCGGAGGATGAAACTGACGCCACCTCAGACGAGGCGACGCTCTCTGCGCAGGCCCCGGAGGCCTACCGCGGGGAGACCGATCGGGCGCTGGGCGACATCCGTACCTGGCTGGAGCAGCAGTGGTCGGTGGTGCTGGTGCTCGGCGGGCACGGTACCGCGGAGCGCGTCGGGGAACTGCTCGCCGCCGCGGACCTGCCCGCCCGCCAGGTCGAGGACCTGCACACCGCCCCGGAGCGCGGCGTCGCATTGATCACCTG
>DASXOL010000057.1:0-19040 GCA_036494295.1 Pseudonocardiaceae bacterium | reverse complement strand
GCGTTCTCCCCCCGGAGGGAGCGCAGCACAGCCTCCTGGTCGCTGATCGTGCTTTCCTGGGAATTCGGGTCCGGCGACCGGGTGCCGTCCGGCGCGTTGTCGTCCGGCGCGGCCTTGTCCGGACGGCGATCACGATCTTCGGGTCCGCCCGCGTCTCGCGTGTCCGCTTCGTCATTGTGCGGCGTGCGGCCGGGGGGTGTTTCTGCCACGGTAGCCCTCGTCACATGCATGCCTGGCCGTCACGATCCGCACCGAGCAGACGAGGGCCAGGGGTGATCAGTGGTTGTTGAAGTCTCGTCCGACGGTGATCTCGCCGTTGAAGATGTTTCGCGCCATTTGCTGGGCAGCGGCGTTTCGCGGTGCGGCATCGGACGTGGTCATCTCCGCCGCGAGCCGTTCCACCTTGTCGTTGAGCAAGGAATCCTGGGTCGCATGCCGGCGGAGGACCGCGGTGAGGCGGGCGATGGCGTCGCTGTCGCCGGGATTCCATTCTGCCGCGGCGAGTGCAGTCTGCGCTTCGGGATCGCCCTCAAACCGTTCGTGGACCACCTTTGTGAAGGATGCGTACTTCGAACGGAGCGTCGCGACCGTCTTGTCGTCGGTTCTTCTTCCCAAATGGGCCAGGAGGACAGCGGCCAGCGACGCTGCCGACGGCTCAGTGGTTGTAGTAGATCCTGGTGGTTTCGCGTAACCGGGCATACGAACCCACGCGCGCACGGTATCCGCACCGACCGGGACTTCGATCTCGCTGTAGCTCGCCGCGTCGATCGCGCCGTGGCCGTGCCGGATGACGCCTTGGTAGAGGTGGTCCGAGACGACGACCACGGACTGTGCCCTGCTCGCGGCGGCGAACATCGTCTTGACCGCCTTGGCATCGGCCAGCCGGAAAGTGAGCGTCAATGCCGCACTGCCCCATCCGTTGCTGTCTCGCTGCACCTCGCCGGCATGCAGTGCCGTCCGCAGCCGCATCCACTTCTCCAGGTCATTGTTCTGGTTGTGGGCCAGCAACGAAGTCGAGAGATGGTAGAGAAACTCGTCGGCGATCTTGATCTTGGGTACGGTGGAATCGATAAGCAGAAGTATCCCGTCGCCACGATCTTCACGTACCCAACACTCCGGTGCGATCGATGACCGATCCAGAGCGTCTTCCACCACCTCGTACAGTGCGTGCCGGAGCGTCATCAGGTCCGGATCCAACCGGCTGCTGGAGTCCTCGACATCTACCACGAGGATGGAACGATGCTCGTATCGCGTGCGCTTGTCGTGTGGTCGCACGGCCTGTACTCCTGATGAATGTTGGCGGTGGCGCAACCACCATGCAGGGCCTTGCGGCTGCTACACCTGTGTCGGTCATGGCGGGGCCGGTGTTACTCGTCTCGTGCGGGTGGAGAAACGGCCGGACCAATTCGGATGCCGAATCCGGTGCGGCCCGGGCGAGTGCGTGCGGAAGGGGTGGACGTGCGCACTGGGCGGCACCGGCCGGTAGATGCAAATCGCATAAATTCATCTCTGATTCGAAAGATTCGGCGGCCGTGTCACGTCAGGTCGACCGATCGCCGGCGGCGCATCGCGTTCGCCGCGGTGGTGCTGGGGCTGCGCTTCTGCGCAGCCCCAGCCTCCCCCCACCTCCCCCCACTGCGGCACCGCCGGGTAGCCAGGCGGCTTGACGCGGTCATTCAGAATTCCCTTCGGTCAGCGCCATCGCGGCACCAGCGGCACCAGCCGGGATCGCCGTCCGGCGAGCACGGGTCGATGCCGGGCCATGTTGGTCGCGTGGACCCCGAAGGGGTATGTCAGATGTCCCACTCGGCGACGGAATGATCGCCGTCGTCGCCGTCACGCCGCGCCGACCAGGCCGATATGGCGGGAGAACGCGAAGAGCGGACGCGGCCAGTGCGGTTCCCTTACCATCGCACCCAGCGAACGGGAGGCTGACCGTGCCATCTAACTCCCCTGGTGACGCCGCGACCTCGCCGTGCTTCTGGAGATTGCTCACCTCGCAGGCACGCGCCGAGCTACGCCAAATGGCCCGTGCCGAGGAATATCAGCGCGGCGACGTTCTCATCATGGAAGGCGATACCGGCAAGGATGTCGCGGTAATCGTCCATGGCTGGGTAAAGGTGGTGGCCCACGGAGTGGACGGCTACGAGTCGCTGCTGGCCGCACGCGGGCCGGGAGACATCGTGGGCGAGATGGCGATACTCGGCCTCACCACGCGGACCGCCGAGGTCCGGGCGATCAGCGAGACCCACGTGCTCTGGGTTTCCGGCGACGACTTCGCGCACGCTCTGCAGCACGATGCCGAGTTCGGCCGGGTGCTGCTCACCGTGGTGACCGGCAGGCTGCGGCATGCGGACCAGTGGCGTGCCCGGTGCGGATCGCTGGAGGTGCCACAGCGGCTCGCCATCCTGCTGCTCGAGCTCATGGGGCGGGAGACGCTCGGCGTGCCGTCGGGCAACGGGTGGGCGATTCCCTTCGGGCAGGACGAACTCGCCGGCTTCATCGGGACGTCGCGACGTTCGGTCGGGCGGGCGCTGCAGGCGTTCCGTCGGGCGGGCTGGGTGGAGACCGATCACTGCGCGATCCGGATCCTGGAACCGGAAGCCCTGCGCGCGGCGTCGTCGGCGCGTTCCGCGGCGGACCTGAAGTCGGCGTTGGTGTCCTGAACGCCGGCCCGGACGGCTCAGGCCCGACCGGCGCCCCCGAACAGCGCGGCGAGTGCCTGGTGCCACTGTTCGTGGATCCGGTCGTCACCGCTGACGTTGCCGACGATCACGCCGCAGGCGACGCAGAGCTTCCCGCTGGAGCGGAACTCGTAGCTCGGCGTGCGGCGCACCAGGTCGCGCGCCTCATCCGGGGACATGCCACGTCCTTTCCCTGGGCGTCCTTTCCCTGGGCGCGGTTCGCGCCGTCACGTGGACCGCCGTCACGTGGAGCACGGGGCCGAGATGATCCGGGGCACGCAGTCGGCGTATCCGAGCAGCAGGTCCACGGCCTTGTCGTTGCGTTCGGTCTGGCTCTTGATCTCGGTGTCGGGTGGGTAGAAGCCGCCCTGCAGCTCGCTGGTGGGGTACATCTCGAAGGTGTACGACCAGACGTGGTGCTGCGCCCACATCCAGTCGGTCACCGCGCCGTCGGTGATGTAGAGGTCGCTCTCCTGCTCCGGGGTGTACCCGTTGGTGGCCGCCATCGCCTTGCCCAGCGCCTGGAACGTCCTCGCCTCCGCGCCGTCCAGGCCGGGGGCGGTGTCGTTGGTGGTGAAGCCGAACGGCCAGAGCACCAGCTCGGAGAAGGTGTGGAAGTCGATGTGCGCGGTGATCTGCTCCCGGCCGCCGATCACCCGGCTGTTCACGAAGTCGCGGATCTGCGCGGTCTCGGGTGCGGAGAACGGGCCGGGGCCGTGGTAGGTCTCGTCGGCCGGGTTGGAGCTCGACCCGCCGCAGCAGGCCCACTGGGTGCCCCAGTTGCGGTTCAGGTCGGTGCCGATGTCGGCGGTGCCCGGGTTCGGCTGCCGGTTCTTGCGCCAGTAGGCGAACGACCCCTGCGCGATGTCGAACTCGGAGCCGTCCGGGTTGGTCATCGGCATCACCCAGATCTCCCGGCTGTGCACGAGCTGGGTGATGCCCGGATCGCTGCCGTACCCCTCGGCCAGCCGGTGCACGATGTGCAGGCACATCTCGATGGTGAGGTGCTCCCTGGCGTGCTGGCCGCAGGTGAACAGCACTTCCGGCTTGTTCTGGTCGACGCCCACGTTGTCGCTGATCTTCACCAGGGGCAGCGCCCGGCCCTCGTACGACCTGCCGTAGCTGGACAGCGCGACCTGCCCGGGGTGGGCGGCGGCGACCGACTTCAGCTCGTCGGTCAGCTCGGCGTAGGTGTGGTAGCCAGCGTAGCCCAGCGGGAACTGTCCTGCCTGCGCCAGGCTCGGCAGCCCGGGCGTGGCCGGAACCCCCGGCGCCGCGGGCAGCGCCATCAGGTTCAGCCCGCTCGCGCGCATCCGGTCGGCCTGCTGGGCTGTGGCGCGCACCTCCAGGTAGTCGCGGCCACCGCCGAGCACGTCCACCCCCTCCCGAGCCACCTCGCTGCGCTGTAGGGCGGTGAGCAGGCCCTGCACCCGGTAGTTCGACTGCTGGCCGGCCGGTGGCGGCGGTGCTGTCGAGGGTGCGGCGGACACCGCGGCGGTTGCGGCCAGCGGCGCGAACAGCGCCAGCGCGGCGATCACGACGACTCGACGTAGCGGCATGCAGGAACCCCCTCGGTCGACCACGGCGTGCCACATCCTGACTGCGCAGCGTATCGGTGGCAAGCACGGAAGATCCGGCGGTGCCATCCGGGCCGCCGATCCGAGGGCCTCGGCGGCCGCTGCGCCCGCGCGCCGGGCATTCGCGGCTTGCCGGGCGGTCTCGCCCGGGTCCGGCATCGTTAAGCTGGGCACATGCTGCGCCGCACCGACCTGAGAGGTCCGCTCCCGGCCCCCGCGACGTTGCGCGGCCTCGTGCCGCGCGCCGAGGTCGACGTGGACGCGGTGGCCCACCAGGTGGCTCCGGTGCTGGCCGCGGTGCGTGCGCGGGGTGCGGACGCGGCGCTGGAGTACACCGAGCGCTTCGACGGGGTGCGCCCGGCCACGGTCCGGGTACCCGCGGACCGGCTGCAGGGCGCGCTCGCCGCGCTGGACCCCGCCGTGCGCGCCGGGCTGGAGGAGGCCATCGCCAGGGCCCGCCGGGTGCACTCCGAGCAGCGTCGCACCGAGACCACCACCCAGGTGGTGCCCGGCGGTGTCGTCACCGAGCGCTGGGTGCCGGTGGCGCGGGTCGGGCTCTACGCACCGGGTGGGCTGGCCGTCTACCCGTCCAGCGTGGTGATGAACGTGGTGCCCGCGCAGGTCGCCGGTGTCGAGTCGCTGGTGGTGTGCTCGCCGCCGCAGGCCGCGCACGGCGGGTTGCCCCACCCCACCGTGCTCGCCGCCGCGGCGCTGCTCGGGGTGGACGAGGTGTGGGCGGTCGGCGGCGCGCAGGCCGTCGCACTGCTCGCGCACGGCGGCACGGACACCGACGGCGCGGCGCTGGACCCGGTCGACATGGTCACCGGCCCCGGCAACGTCTACGTCACCGCCGCCAAGCGCGCACTGCGCGGCCTGATCGGCATCGACTCCGAGGCGGGCCCCACCGAGATCGCGATCCTGGCCGACGCGGGCGCCGACCCGGTGCACGTGGCGGCGGACCTGATCTCCCAGGCCGAGCACGACACGCTGGCCGCGAGCGTGCTGGTGACCGACTCCGAGGAGCTGGCCGACGCGGTCGACGCCGAGCTCGACCGGCAGGTGGCGGCCACCAAGCACGTCGAACGGATCAGGACCGCGCTCGCCGGGCGGCAGTCCGGCACCATCCTGGTGTCCGATGTGGACGCCGGGCTGTCCGTGGTGGACGCGTACGCGGCGGAGCACCTGGAGGTCCAGACCGCCGACGCGGCCGCGGTGGCCCGCCGGGTGCGCAGCGCAGGCGCGATCTTCGTCGGCCCCTACGCGCCGGTCTCGCTGGGCGACTACTGCGCGGGCTCCAACCACGTGCTGCCCACCGGCGGCTGCGCCCGGCACTCCAGCGGGCTGTCCGTGCAGACCTTCCTGCGCGGCATCCACCTGGTCGAGTACGACCAGGACGCGTTGATGAAGGTGGCCGACCACGTGCTCGCGCTCTCCGAAGCCGAAGACCTTCCCGCGCACGGCCAGGCCGTCAGCGCGCGGTTCGCGGGGAAGCCGGGGACCGCCGGGACGTCACGGTGACGGCGGTCGAGGCCGCCGTCGGATCCGGGGTGCGGCTGGGCGACCTGCCGTTGCGCGATGACCTGCGAGGCGCCAGTCCCTACGGTGCGCCGCAGCTGCGGGTGCCGGTCCGGCTCAACACCAACGAGAACCCGTACCCGCCGCCGGAGGCGCTGGTCGCCGAGGTGGGCGCCGCGGTCCAGGACGCGGCCCGCGAGCTGCACCGCTACCCGGACCGCGACGCGGTCGGGCTGCGGACCGATCTCGCGGCGTACCTCGCGGGGCGCACCGGGGTGGCGCTGACCGCCGCGAACCTGTGGGCGGCCAACGGGTCCAACGAGATCATCCAGCAGCTGCTGCAGGCCTTCGGCGGGCCGGGGCGCAGCGCGCTCGGGTTCACCCCGTCCTACTCGATGCACCCGATCATCTCGGCGGGCACCCGCACCGAGTGGATCCCCGCGCCGCGGCGCGCGGACTTCTCCCTGGACCCCGAGGCGGCGGTGGCCGCCGTCGCGGCGCACCGCCCCGACGTGCTGTTCGTGACCAGCCCCAACAACCCCACCGGGCAGGCGCTGCCGCCCGCGGACCTGCGCGCGGTGCTCGGCGCGGCGCCGGGCGTGGTGGTGGTGGACGAGGCGTACGCGGAGTTCTGCGACCGCCCCAGCGCGGTCGAGCTGCTCGCGGAGTTCCCGGACCGGCTGGTGGTCTGCCGGACCATGAGCAAGGCGTTCGCCTTCGCGGGCGGCCGGCTGGGCTACCTCGCCGCCGCCCCCGCCGTGGTGGACGCGCTGCTGCTGGTCCGGCTGCCCTACCACCTCTCGGCGCTCACCCAGGCCGCGGCCCGCGCGGCGCTGCGCCACGGCGAGTCCACCTTGGCGTCGGTGGCGCTGCTGGTGCGGGAGCGGGAGCGGGTGATGGCGGCGCTGCGCGGGCTCGGCGCCGAGGTGGTCCCCTCCGACGCCAACTTCGTCCTCTTCGGACGGTTCCGGGACGCGCACCGCGGGTGGCAGGCGTATCTGGAGCACGGTGTGCTGATCCGCGACGTGGGCATCGAGGGGCACCTGCGGGTCACCGTGGGCACCCCGCAGGAGAACGACGCGTTCCTGGCCGCGAGTGCGGCGGTGCTGGCAGCGGAGGCAGTCGAAGCAGCGGAAGCAATCGCAACGGAGGGGAACCGGTGAGCCGAACCGCGCGGGTCGAGCGGGTGACCAAGGAGTCCTCGGTGCTCGTCGAGCTCGATCTCGACGGCACCGGGCGCACCGAGATCGCCACCGGCGTCGCGTTCTACGACCACATGCTCACCTCGCTGGGCAAGCACGCCGCGTTCGACCTCGTCGTCCGCGCCACCGGGGACGTCGACATCGACGCCCACCACACCGTGGAGGACGTGGCCATCGTGCTCGGGCAGGCGCTGCGCGAGGCGCTCGGCGACAAGTCCGGGATCCGCCGGTTCGGCGACGCCTGGGTGCCCATGGACGAGGCCCTCGCGCACGCCGCGGTGGACCTGTCCGGGCGCCCGTACTGCGTGCACACCGGCGAGCCCGGGGTGATGACCGGGTTCGTCGTGGGCGCCAACTACCCGACCGTGCTCAACCGGCACGTGTTCGAGACGCTGGCCTTCCAGGCACAGCTCGCGGTGCACCTGCGGGTGGTGGCCGGACGCGACCCGCACCACGTGACGGAGGCGCAGTACAAGGCGCTGGCCAGGGCGCTGCGGGCGGCGGCCGAGCCCGATCCGCGGGCGGACGGGGTGCCGTCCACCAAGGGCGTGCTCTGAGCGCGCCGCGACTTCCTGGCTAGCGGCCGCCCTCGGCGGCCGGGCGCAGCTTCGGCGCACCCGGACCCGCGGCGGCCTGGATGTCGCCGGGATTGTTGAGCGCGCAGGTGCGCAGCGACAGGCAGCCGCAGCCGATGCAGCCGTCCAGGTCGTCGCGGAGCCGCACCAGCGCGTCGATCCGGGCGTCGAGCTCGGCTCGCCACGAACGGGATAGCCTGCTCCAGTCCTTGCGGGTGGGGGTGCGTCCTTCCGGCAGGGTCCGCAGCGCCGCGGAGACCTGTTCCAGTGACAGCCCGACCCGCTGGGCGGCGCGGATGAACGCCAGCCTGCGCAGCATCACCCGCGGGTAGCGGCGCTGGTTGCCGACGGTCCGCTGCGAGCGGATCAGCCCGCGGTCCTCGTAGAAGCGCAGGGCCGTGTGCGGCACGCCGCTACGCTCCGCGACCTCACCGATGGTCAGCAGATCGGGCAGTGCGGTCACGGCCGGGAGTCTAACCTTCATGTGACACAGGAAGATCACGATTCTCCAGCTCGATCGCACTCCAGGTTTGCGGAGGCGGTCCGGTTGACGGGGTAGTGCGCACGCTGTGGGGTGGTCGGTGTGACGAGGCGGGTAGTGGTCGTCGGTGCGGATGCGGCCGGGATGAGTGCCGCCTCGCAGGCGCTGCGGCGGGCGGGCCGCGACGCGCTGGAGGTGGTCGCCTTCGAACGCGGCCACCACGTCTCCTACTCGGCGTGCGGCATCCCGTACTGGATCGCCGGGGACGTCGAGGAGCAGGAACAGCTCGTCGCACGCAGTGCCGCCGACCATCGCGCGAACGGCATCGACCTGCGGATGCGGACCGAGGTCACCAAGCTCGACCTGGACGCCCGCCGGGTGGTCGCGACCGAGCTCGACGGCGGGACGAGCTACGAGGTGTCCTACGACGACCTGGTGCTGGCCACCGGGGCGGTCCCGATACGGCCGGACCTGCCGGGCGTGGACGCACCCGGGGTGTACGGGGTGCAGACCCTCGACGACGGCGCCGCGGTACTGGCGGGGCTGGCCGAGCACCCGCAGCGGGCCGTCGTGGTGGGCTGCGGCTACATCGGCGTCGAGATGGCGGAGGCCATGATGCGCCGCGGGCTCGACGTGACCCTGGTGGACCGCGCGCCGGAACCGATGACCACGCTGGATCCGGACATGGGTGCGCTGGTCCGCGAGGCGATGGTCGGGATGGGCATCACGGTGCTCACCAGCACCCCGGTGACGGGTTTCGAGACCGGCGCGGACGGCCGGGTGTGCGGGGTGCGCACGGAGAGCGCCACGCTGCCCGCCGACATCGTCGTGCTGGGCATCGGGGTGCGGCCGGCCACCGCGCTGGCCCGCGACGCCGGACTGCCGCTGGGCGAGTACGGCGGCGTGCTGACCGACCTGCGGATGCGGGTGCCGGGCCACGAAGGGATCTGGGCGGGCGGCGACTGTGTGGAGGTGACGAACCGGGTCTCGCAGCGCCGGGTGCACGTGGCGCTGGGCACTCACGCCAACAAGCACGGCCGGGTGATCGGCACCAACCTGGCGGGCGGCTACGCCACCTTTCCCGGCATCGTCGGCACCGCGGTCACCAAGGTGTGCGACCTGGAGATCGGCCGGACCGGCCTGCTGGAGCCGCAGGCACGGGCGGCGGGCTTCGACCCGGTGAGCGTGACCGTGGGATCGAGCACCGAGGCCGGCTACCTGCCCGGCGCCGCGCCGATCACGGTCAAGATGATCGCCGAGCACGGCACCGGACGGCTGCTCGGCGCGCAACTGGTGGGCGGCGAGGGTTCCGGCAAGCGGGTGGACGTCTGCGCGGTCGCGCTGTGGAACGAGATGACCGTGGCGGAGCTGACCGGCATGGATCTCGGCTACGCGCCGCCGTTCGCGCCGGTTTGGGACCCGGTGCTGGTGGCGGCGCGCACCGCGGCCTCGGCGGTGGTCTCAACGGTGGTCGAAGCCCTCGGCTGAGCCCGGCGGGCCGTACCTGCGGACCGCCCAGGGCACCACCGGCCAGCGGCCCTCGTAGATGCGCTGGTGCAGCTCGGCCTCGACGATGGCCCGCACGATCGGCTCCTGCCTTGCCGCGTCCTCGGTGGTGAGCACCTGCAGCGGCCAGTCGCCCGCGGTCGAGCCGCGCAGGTGCGGATGGTTGAACGAGCGCCGGAACCAGGCGATCACCTGCACCGGGTCCACCGGGCCGCCGTGGCGCGACGTCGCCTCCCGCTGTCGCGGCCAGGACAGCTCCCAGCGCTGCTCCACGCTGCCGTCGTCGTGCTCGACCTCCCGGGTCGTGATCTCCCCGGTGGACTCCAGGAACGCCTCGTCGGTCTCCGCCAGGACGCGGCGCACGAGCGGATCGAGCAGTTCGGCCGCCCGGACGAACAGCGCTCGGCGGTCCGGCCACGACTCGGCGCCCTCGTACCGGCGCGCCACGAGATCGTCGAGATGACGCCGCAGGTCCTGGTCACGTGAGGCGGCGCGCTCGGCTGTCGGTCTGCCCATGGCACCACCCTGGCCGCCGCGGTGCCGCGTTGCCAACCAGGCGCGGCCCCGGCAGGTGGCTACCCTGGTCAGGGTGAGCATGAAGAGGCCGGATCCGGCCCGGTGGGTGTGGTACGCCTTCGGTGGCAAGTTGCCCGCGCAGTACCGGGAATGGGTCCTGCACGACGTCACCACCCCGACCTGGTGGCTGCGGCATGTGCTGCGCAGCCTCGTGCAGCTCAGCCCGGTGGCGATCATCCTGGTGCTGGTCCTGGGGGCGAACTGGATCACCTATGTCGCGCTGCTCGCGGGACTGATCCTCGGGCTGATCTACTCGGTCGCCTACATCGAGGAGACCGCCGAGCACCGGCTGAGCAAACACGGCTACCCGCCCGGCACCGGCAAGGAGATCCGCCGCCAACGCGGCCGCAGCGCCGCCGACGAAGAGCACTACCGCGCCACCTACCGGCCCGAGACCTGACCTTCGTTTTCCGCGTTCTGGATGCAGACTGCTGTTATTCGGGCCCGAATTCCCGCGTTCGGCATCCAGAACGCGGAAAAGGGGCCGGGCGCGGGGGATGGGAGACTGGCCGGGTGGCTGATGTCGTCGTTCTGGACTACGGGTCGGGCAACCTGCGCTCCGCGGAGCGTGCCCTGCACCGGGCGGGCGCGAACGTCACCGTCACCGCCGACAAGGACGCCGCGCTGAACGCGGACGGGCTGGTGGTGCCCGGCGTGGGTGCCTTCGCGGCGTGCATGGCCGGGCTGCGCGCCGTGCACGGGCCGCGGATCATCGGCCGCAGGCTGGCCGGTGGCCGCCCGGTGCTCGGGATCTGCGTGGGCATGCAGGCGCTGTTCACCGAAGGCGTCGAACACGGCGTGCAGACCGACGGCTGCGCCGAGTGGCCCGGCACGGTGGAGCGGCTCAAGGCCGACGTGCTGCCCCACATGGGGTGGAACACGGTGCGGGCCCCCGCGGGCTCGCGACTGTTCGCGGGCCTCGACCCGGACACCCGGTTCTACTTCGTGCACTCCTACGCGGTGCGCCGCTGGGAGCTGGAGCCCGCCGAGCCGTTGACCCCACCCCTGGTGACCTGGGCCGAGCACGGCGAGCCCTTCGTCGCCGCGGTGGAAGGCGGGCCGCTGTCGGCCACCCAGTTCCACCCGGAGAAGTCCGGTGACGCGGGTGCGCAGCTGCTGCGCAACTGGATCGGGACCCTGTAGCGCGATGCGCCGATACGGCATGCCGCCGGCCAGGGGCGGCTGGGTGCGGGCGGTGGCGATGCTCGCGGTGCTGGGCATGGTGGCCTCGCTCGGGTACTCCGCGCTGGTGGCCGCGCAGGCACCGATCGCCGGGGTCTTCGTGCTCGTCGCCCTGCTGGTCGGGGTGCCGATCTGGCTGCTCGCCCGGCGCGCGGACCGCTGGTAGCAGTCCCGTCACCGCACCGCGCGAGGTCGACACCGGGGCCGCGGCAGCGGAAGATCGGTAGCACTGTGGACGCCGTCGCGAACTTCACCGCCCTGCTGGCCCAGCGCGGGCCGGGCCCGGACCTGGACGTGGGCGCGCTCGCCATCGCGGCGGGCGCCAACCCGGCGATGGACGCCGACCAGTGGCTGCGCGAGCTGGACCGGCTCGCCGCCGGTGTCGACTCGCTGGACTCGCTGTTGCACCGGCTGTTCGCCGAGGAGCGCTTCGCGGGCAACGCCGCGCACTACTACGACCCGCGCAACTCCCTGTTCGACAAGGTGCTCGAACGCAGGCTGGGCATCCCGATCACGCTGTCCGTGGTGTGCATGGAGGTCGGACGGCGGGCCGGGGTGCCGCTGGAGGGCATCGGCATGCCGGGCCACTTCCTGGTCCGCCCGCTGGCGACCAACCGCTACGTCGACGCGTTCAACGGCGGCGTGCTGCTCGACGTGGCGGGCTGCGCGGAGCTGTTCCGCGCCGCCAGCCCACCCGGTGCGGACCTGCGGTTCCGGGAGAACCTGCTCGCCACCACCCCGCGGCGCACGATCCTGGCGCGCATCCTGCAGAACCTGCGCGGCGTCTACCGCAGCCGTGCGCAGCCCGCCGACCTGGAATGGGTGATGCGCATGCGGCTCGCGCTGCCCGGCACCGGCGTCGAGGAGATCCTGGAGCTCGGTGAGGCGATCGCCGGGCAGGGCCGCTTCCTGGACGCCGCGAAGCTCCTCGAGGAGCACGCCGCCGACCTTCCCCAGCACGCGGAGGTGCTGGAGCAGGCGGCGCACGGGCTGCGTGCCCAGCTCAACTAGGGTGGACCGGTGAGTTTCGCGCTGCTACCCGCCGTGGACGTCGCGGACGGCCGGACCGTGCGCCTGACCCAGGGGGAGGCGGGCACCGAGACGATGTACGGCGATCCCGTGCAGTCCGCCCTCGGCTGGCAGGCCGACGGCGCCGAGTGGATCCACCTGGTCGACCTGGACGCCGCGTTCGGCCGCGGGTCCAACGCCGAACTGCTCGCCGAGGTGATCGGCAAGGTGGACGTGGCGGTGGAGCTCTCCGGCGGGATCCGCGACGACGAGTCGCTGACCCGCGCGCTGGCCACCGGATGCACCAGGGTCAACCTCGGCACGGCCGCGCTGGAGAACCCGCAGTGGTGCCGCGCCGCGATCGCCGAGCACGGCGAGCGGATCGCGGTCGGCCTCGACGTGCGGATCATCGACGGCCGCCACGTGCTCGCCGCGCGGGGCTGGACGTCGAACGGCGGGGACCTCTGGGAGGTGCTGGAGCGCCTGGAGCGCGACGGCTGCCCGCGCTACGTGGTGACCGACGTGACCAAGGACGGCACGCTGCGCGGGCCCAACCTGGACCTGCTGCGCGCGGTCTGCGCCCGCACCGACGCGCCGGTGATCGCCTCCGGCGGGGTGTCCTGCGCGGACGACGTGACGGCACTGGCCGCGCTGGCACCCGAAGGCGTGGAGGGCGCGATCATCGGCAAGGCCCTCTACACCGGAGCCCTCACCCTGCAGGACGCGCTGGCCGCCGCGCGCTGACCCGGCCGCTCTAGGCTGGCCGCATGGCTGTCGCGGTGCGTGTGATCCCCTGCCTGGACGTCGACGCGGGCCGGGTGGTCAAGGGGGTGAACTTCACCTCGCTGCGCGACGCGGGCGACCCGGCGGAGCTCGCCACCGCCTACGACGCGCAGGGCGCCGACGAGCTGACCTTCCTGGACGTCACCGCGTCCTCCGCACAGCGCGAGACCACCTACGACGTGGTCCGGCGCACCGCGGAGTGCGTGTTCATCCCGCTCACCGTGGGCGGCGGGATCCGCGAGGTCTCCGACGTGGACCGGCTGCTGCGGGCGGGTGCGGACAAGGTGAGCATCAACACCGCCGCGGTGGCCCGCCCGGAGCTGCTGCGGGAGGCCGGCCACCGGTTCGGCGCGCAGTGCATCGTGCTCTCGGTGGACGCCCGCCGGGTGCCCGAGGGCGAGCCGCCGACCCCGTCCGGTTTCGAGGTGACCACGCACGGCGGGCGCCGGGGGACCGGGATCGACGCGGTCGAGTGGGCGGCCCGCGGCCAGGACCTCGGCGTCGGGGAGATCCTGCTCAACTCGATGGACGCGGACGGGACGAAAGCCGGCTTCGACATCGAGATGATCGGCGCGGTGCGCGCGGTGGTGGAGGTGCCGGTGATCGCCAGCGGGGGAGCGGGCGAGGTGGCGCACTTCCCGCCCGCGGTGGCGGCGGGCGCGGACGCGGTGCTGGCCGCCAGCGTCTTCCACTTCGGGCAGCTGCGCATCGGCGACGTCAAGGACGGCCTGCGCGCCGCTGGGGTGACGGTGCGATGACCGGGCGACAGGTCAGCGGACTCGACCCGCGGATCGCGGCGCAGCTCACCCGCGACGCCGACGGGCTGGTCTGCGTGGTCGTGCAGCAGCGCGGCAGCGGTGCGGTGCTCATGGTGGCCTGGATGGACGACGAGGCGCTGCACCGCACGCTCACCACGGGCCGGGCCACCTACTGGTCGCGCAGCAGGCAGGCCTACTGGGTCAAGGGTGAGACGTCCGGGCACACCCAGCACGTGCACGAGGTGCGGCTGGACTGCGACGGCGACGCGCTGCTGCTCGTCGTGGACCAGACCGGGCCGGCCTGCCACACCGGCTCCCCGACGTGCTTCGCCACCGAGCTGCCGGTGACCCGCTAGGTCACAGCTCGCCGGTGAGGTAGCGGCGCAGGTTGGGCGCGATCGCCGCGACCACCGTCTCGTGGTCGGCGGAGGCCAGCGGCTCGAGCCGGATCACGTAGCGGACCAGCCCCAGCCCGGCGATCTGGGTCCCGCACAGCGCCGCGCGCAGCTCGTGCTGGTCGGGTGCCACCGCGGAGACGACCTTCCCGATGATCACCCGGCTGACGAACTCGCGCATCATCCTGGCGGCCTCCTCGTGGCTGGCCACGCTGCGCATGAGCGCGGTCAGCGCGCCGCCGCCGTTGGCGTCCCACACCGAAAGGAAGGTGTGCAGGATGCGCTCGGCGACGTGCTCCGGCTCGCCGTCGAGCACCGCGTGCACGAGCTCGTCGGGGTTCACCGGGATCTCCATGGCCGTGACGAAGAGCCCGTCCTTGCCGCCGAACCAGTGGTTGACCATGGCCGGGTCCACCCCGGCCCGCTCGGCGATCACCCGCACGGTGGCGCCGTCGAAACCCCGTTCGGTGAATTCCACCCGCGCCGCGTCGAGCAGCGCGGCCCGGGTGTTCTCCCCGGCCGGGCGACGTCCCCTTCGCCTGCCCCGCCTGCCGCGGGTGCGGCCCTCGCCGTCCGTCGCGGCGGCCGAGCCGACCGGGCCGCCCGCGCCGTCCCCGGCGCCGGCGGCACTACCTGGCTCAACGGTCGCAACCATCCGGTCATGTTCTCCGGTCCGGCGAACCGCGTGCCCGGCAGGACCCGGGCACCGTCCGGGACGCGACATCGCATATTTCAACGATTGCTGAAAACGTAGCCGCCGGGGCGGTCCCGGTCAAACGCCCGCGGCGGCGGGAACGCCGCGGGGCACAATGACGCCATGCTCAGCACTTCCCCCGACGGAATCGGCCAGGTGCAGCCGGACCGCGAGCAGTTTCGCGCGCTGGCGGCCGGGCGCCGGGTGATCCCGGTGACCCGCACACTGCTCGCCGACGGCGAGACGCCGCTGGGCGTGTACCGCAAGCTCGCGGGCGGGCGCGCGGGCACCTTCCTGTTCGAGTCCGCGGAGAACGGGTCGTCCTGGTCGCGTTGGTCCTTCGTGGGGGTGCACAGCGCGGCCACGCTCACCGAGTCCGGCGGGCGCACCATCTGGCGCGGCAGGCCGCCGGTCGGGCTTCCCGGCGTGAACAGCCCGTGGGAGGGCACCCCCTTGGAGGCGCTGCGCGAGACCGTGGCCGCGCTGCACACCGAACCGCTGCCCGGCCTGCCGCCGCTCACCGGCGGCATGGTCGGCTACCTCGGCTACGACGCGGTCCGGCGCCTGGAACGGCTGCCGAACCTCGCGGTCGACGACCTGGGCGTGCCCGAGCTGGTGATGCTGCTGACCGCCGACCTGGCCGCGCTGGACCACCACGAGGGCACCGTCACCCTCATCGCCAACGCGATCAACTGGGACGACACCCCGGAGCGGGTCGACGAGGCGTACGACGACGCGGTGGCGCGCCTGGACGTGATGGCCGAGCGGCTGTGCACCCCCGCCCCGGCCAGCGCCGCCGTGTTCAGCAGGCCGGCCCCGGACTTCCTGCGCAGGCGCAGCCGGGAACAGCACGGCGCCGCGGTCGAGGCGGCCAAGGAGGCCATCCGTGCCGGGGAGGCCTTCCAGGTGGTGGTGTCGCAGCGCTTCGAGATGCCCACCGACGCCGACCCGCTGGACGTCTACCGGGTGCTGCGCACCACCAATCCGAGCCCGTACATGTACCTGCTCACGCTCGACGACTTCAGCATCGTCGGATGCAGCCCGGAATCGCTGGTCACGGTGCGCGACGGCAAGGTCACCACGCACCCCATCGCCGGGACCCGCCCACGCAGCTCCGATCCCGACGAGGACTCCTGGCTGGAGAAGGACCTGCTGGTCGACGAGAAGGAGCGCGCGGAGCACCTCATGCTGGTCGACCTCGGGCGCAACGACGTGGGGCGGGTGTGCCGGGCCGGCTCGGTGCACGTGGTCGACTTCTTCCGGGTCGAGCGCTACAGCCACGTGATGCATCTGGTCTCCACGGTCACCGGGGAACTGGCCGAGGGGTGCACCGCGTTCGACGCGGTGGCCGCCTGCTTCCCCGCGGGCACCCTCTCCGGTGCGCCCAAGCCGCGCGCCATGGAGCTGATCGAGGAGCTGGAGCCGACCCGCCGCGGTGTGTACGGCGGCGTGGTCGGGTACCTCGACTTCGCCGGGGACGCGGACACCGCGATCGCGATCCGCACCGCGGTGGTTCGCGACGGGGTGGCCTACGTGCAGGCCGGGGGCGGCATCGTGGCCGACTCCGACCCGGTGGCCGAGGACAACGAGTGCCTGAACAAGGCGGGCGCGGTGCTGGCCGCGATCGCGGCGGCCGGGACGCTGCGGGTGGCGGTCGCCGAGCCGACGGGTCCGGTTCCTGCGTGACCGGCGTCGACACCGGGCACGGCGGTTCGACGGGTCGTCGCGCGCTGCTGGCCACGATCGTGCTGCTGGTCGCCGCGGCGGCGGCGCTCGGCGGTGCGTCCGCGGCGAGCTGGGCGCAGGTGGGGTTCCAGGTGCCGCTGCGCGGGATCGTCCCGGTGCAGGTGAAGGGCGCGGAGCTGGCACCCGCGCTGGGGCCGCTGGCGCTGCTCGCGCTCGCTGCGATCGCGGCCGTGCTGGCCAGCGGCGGCTGGGCCCGCCCGGTGCTCGGCGTGCTGTTGCTGCTCGCCGCGATACCACCCGTAATGGGGGTGCTGGCGGTGTCGGATCAGGGCAGGCTCTCGGGTGTGGCGGCATCGGCCGGTGCGCTGCCCGCGAGGTCGTTTCCCGCGCAGCAGGCCGCGGTGCAGGCGGGCGGGCCCGCGCTGGCCGCCGGGGGCGCGCTGTTGCTGGCCGCGGCGGCGGGAGTGCTGGTGGTGCGGGGCAACCGGATGCCGAGAATGGGACGGCGCTACCGGGTGCCCGCGGCGCAGGGGGTGGACACGGTGTCCGGGACAGAGGGGGGCTTGGGAGATGGAGCACAGCAGGGCCGGCTCTGGGAGCGGATGGACGCGGGTGAGGACCCCACCGCAGACCCCCGGTGAAGGGACCGGCGGCGGGCCGGAGCTAGCATCGATACCCGGCCGTTTCCACGGCGCGGAAGGGGAGCGGATTGAGCGTCCTTGAGGCGATCATCGACGGGGTCCGAGCCGACCTCGCCGACCGCGAAGCCGCTGTCAGCTTCGCGGAGATCAAGAGACGGGCCACCGAGGCGCCGGCGCCTCTCGATGCGCTCGCCGCTCTGCGCGCCCCGGGGATCGGCGTCATCGCCGAGGTCAAGCGTTCCAGTCCGTCACGCGGGCAACTGGCGGAGATCTCCGACCCGGCCCGGCTGGCCGCCGACTACGCGGACGCGGGCGCGCGGGTGATCAGCGTGCTCACCGAGCGCAGGCGGTTCGGCGGGTCGCTGGCCGATCTCGACGCGGTCCGCGCCGCGGTGGACGTGCCGGTGCTGCGCAAGGACTTCATCGTGAGCCCCTACCAGGTGCACGAGGCCAGGGCGCACGGCGCGGACGTGGTGCTGCTGATCGTCGCCGCGCTGGAGCAGAACGCCCTGGCGTCGCTGGCCGACCGGGTCGAGTCGCTGGGTATGACCGCGCTGGTCGAGGTGCACACCGCCGAGGAGGCCGACCGGGCGCTGGAAGCGGGCGCGAAGCTCATCGGGGTCAACGCCCGCGACCTGCACACCCTGGAGGTGGACCGCGACGTGTTCAGCAAGATCGTGCCCGGGCTGCCCGGCGAGGTGCTGCGCGTCGCGGAGTCGGGCGTGCGCGGTCCGGCCGACCTGATGGCCTACGCCGGGGCGGGCGCCGACGCGGTGCTCGTCGGTGAGGGCCTGGTGACCAGCCCCGACCCGCGAGCCGCGGTGACCCAGCTGGTCACCGCCGGATCCCATCCGGCCTGCCCGAAGCCGGCGCGGTGAGCCCGATGACCCCCGCGCAACCCAGCATCGCCGCGCAGGCCGGCCCCGCTGAACCGGACACCGCCCTTCGCCGCACCGCCCAGCCCGACGTCCACGGCCATTTCGGGCGCTACGGCGGCCGGTTCGTGCCCGAGGCGCTCATCGCGGCGCTCGACGAGCTCTCCGCGGCCTACGCGGACGCGAAGTCGGACCCGGAGTTCACCACCCGGCTCGACGGCCTGCTCGCGGACTACACCGGGCGGCCCTCGCCGGTCACCGAGGCGAGCAGGCTCTCCGCGCACGCGGGCGGGGCGACCATCCTGCTCAAGCGCGAGGACCTCAACCACACCGGGTCGCACAAGATCAACAACGTGCTGGGCCAGGCGCTGCTGACCAAACGCATGGGCAAGACCCGCGTAATTGCCGAGACCGGGGCCGGCCAGCACGGGGTCGCGACCGCAACCGCCGCCGCCCTCATGGGCTTGGACTGCGTTGTCTACATGGGTGAGGTCGACACCCAACGCCAGGCACTCAACGTCGCCCGCATGCGCCTGCTCGGCGCCGAAGTCGTGCCCGTCACCACCGGCTCGCGCACGCTCAAGGACGCGATCAACGAGGCGATGCGCGACTGGGTCACCAATGTCGACACGACCAACTACGTCTTCGGCACGGTTGCCGGGCCGCACCCGTTCCCGCTGATGGTGCGCGAGTACCAGCGGGTGATCGGTGACGAGGCGCGAGAGCAGGTGCTCGAGCGAATCGGCCGGCTCCCCGACGTCGTCGCGGCCTGCGTGGGCGGCGGCTCGAACGCGATCGGCATCTTCACCGCGTTCGTGCCGGACGAGTCGGTGCGGCTCGTCGGCTTCGAGGCGGGCGGCGACGGCGTCGCGACCGGCCGGCACGCCGCGTCGATCACCGGG
>DASXOL010000056.1:0-13983 GCA_036494295.1 Pseudonocardiaceae bacterium | reverse complement strand
GCACGCCATCGCCGCTCGCGGGCTGCGCCCTGGCCGGGATGTCGCGGTCACCGGTGTCGGCGACTCGGCGCTGTGCGGCGCCGCCCGCCCGGCGCTGACCACGGTCCGGCTTCCGGTGGAGGAACTGGCGGAACGGGCGGTGCGGCTGCTGGACGGCGCCTCGCTGCCGGTGCTCGCCGAGTCGCGCGGTCAGGTGCTCGCTCCGCACCTGGTGATCAGGGACAGCACGCCACCGCCCGCTGCGGCATAGTCGCACGGGTGTCCGGGGTCGCGTCGTTCCACCTGGTGCGGGAGGCGCCATGGCGGGCGCCGCAGGTGATGGCCCGGATGGCCATCGACCGGGCCCGGCTCGCCGGAGTGCGCGGGCTGCGGTTCTGGCGCGTGCTGGGCACCGGTGCGGGCGCCCGCACCTCCTTCGGCATCGACCCGGCGCGCACGGCGGTGTTCGCGGTATGGGAGGACGACGACGCGCTGACCCGGTTCCTGGAGTCCGCCCCGCTCGCCCGCCGCTGGGCGCGCACCGCGGAGCGGTCCGGCGAGTGCTGGACCACCCGGCTGCGGCTGCTCTCCGGGCACGGGCGCTGGCGCGGTGCCGACATCCTGGACGGGCTGGCGCCCGGCGAGCCGGGCGGCCCGGTCGCCGTACTGACCCGGGCCACGGTCCGGCCGCGCGCCTGGGTCCGGTTCCACGGTGCGGGAGCGGGCGTGTCCGCCGCGGTGTCGGCCGCGCCCGGCCTGCTCGCCGTGGTCGCGATCGGCGAGGCCCCGCTGGGGCGGCAGGCAACCTTCAGCCTCTGGACCGATGCCGCTGCCGTGCGGGCGTTCGCCTGTCGCGACGCGGCGCACGCCGAGGTGGTGCGCCGCACCCGCGCCGAGGACTGGTACGGCGAGGAGCTCTTCGCTCGCTTCGCGCCGGTGGAATCGGCGGGCACCTGGGACGGCGCCGACCCGTTGGCGGGGCGGGGAGCCGCCGGGCGGTGATCCGGATGCCGGCCGCCCGGCGACCCGCGCCTGCCCTGCCCCGCCGGGGCCGGCGTCGCGCGCCGCTCAGGGCGCGAGGATGTAGCTCATCCCGCCGGTGTCCCGCACGGTGCGCCGGTCCCACTGGCCCGGCCCCGCGGTGCCGTTCATCTCCAGGAGGGTCACCCAGCGCCCGTCGAGGCGCTGGTCCACCGACTCGACCCAGCCGACGTGGCCGTACTGGCTGCTGGCGCCCTGCACATCGGGCTGGAAGACCACGATGGACCGCGGCTGGGGATAGCCGGTGACGCTCCAGCCGTTGGCCGCTGCGGTGTAGCGCCAGACCCAGGCATCGCCGGTGATCCGCGGCCACATCCCGGTGCTGCGGTGGAACATCTCGAAGGCGCCCCAGGTGCACTGCCCGTACGGCGCGATGTTGCGCCCGGTGGTGGCGCCGACGGCGCGGTGTTTGACCGTGCTGATCATGCGAGCCAGCACGGGTGAGGTGCTCGCGTCGGCGGGGAGGATGGCCACCCCTCCGCTGAGCACCCCCGCCAAGACGCTGGCGGCCACCAGAACACACCGCAGCGAGCGTCCCTTACCCCGTCGTCGATGATTGCCACTGATCATGTGCGCCCCCCTGTACAGAAATGCAAATCGACAATGCGAACAACACCAGCGCCGGTATGGGCGTGTACACCTGCACGCGCACTGTTCCGCCCGATCTGGCAGCTTCCCCACCCATCGAAAGAGTTGGTGAACACATCGTGACTCTTGTGGTGCGAGCCTTCGCGCGCTGACCGTGGTCACACGGCTACCCAGCGAAAACGCGACCATGACTGGACTTTCGGCCGCGACGGCCGCGGAATTGTTCCGCGCGAGATCCCATGAATCAGGTCGACCTCGCATATTTCCGGCGCGGTTGACGAGCGTTTTCCCCGGCGGGCGACAAATTGATTTTGGCGTGTTCTGTTTCCGGTATCCGACAACGCGGCGGTGCCCGGTGTGCGTTGTGGATCGGCGCCTGCGATCAGTACAGTCACGCCCCGTGAGTGCACTGGTGTGGATCTCCGGGGCATCCAGCGGCATCGGGCGCGCCTTGGCCGCGACCGTGCCGTGGGACGGTGCCCGTGTCATCGGTATCAGCCGCGGACGACCCGAGGGTGCCGTGGAGCACCTGGCGCTGGATCTTGCCGATCCGGCGGCCTGGCCGCTGGTCGGCGCGTCGTTCCGCGAGGAGCTGGCCGGTTCCGACCGGGACCGGGTGGTGTTCGTGCACGCCGCGGGCACCCTCGCTCCGATGGGCTTCGCCGCCGAGGTGGACAGCGCGGCGTATCAGGCGAGCGTGCTGCTCAACAGCGCTTCGCCCCAGGTCCTCGGTCAGCAGTTCCTTGCCGCCGCGGCACCGCTGTCGGCTCGGCGTGACCTCGTCCTGATCAGCTCGGGTGCCGCGGCGAGCGTCTACCCGGGCTGGACGGCCTATGGCGCGGGCAAGGCCGCGGTCGACCAGTGGGTCCGCAATGCCGGTGCCGAGCAGGACCGGCGTGGCGGCGTGCAGGTGCTCGCGGTCGCTCCCGGCACGGTGGACACCGGCATGCAGGAGCAGATGCGCAACACCCCCGAGGCCGACTTCCCGAGCCGCCAGAAGTTCCAGGACCTGTACGACCAGGGCAAGCTCAGCGATCCGCACGACGTCGCGACCCGGATCTGGGAGCTGCTCGACCGGGACATGGACAACGGCAGCGTGGTCGACCTCCGGAAGCTGGGCTGACTCAGGACCGGCGGTCTCACCGCGCGAGGCGACGCGCGGTCTCGGTGAGCGCGTCACCGAGGTGGCGGCGGGCCGACGGGCTCATCCCGTTCACCACCGCCTGCACATGTCTGGCCGTCTCCAGGTCGATCTCCCCGATCATGGCTTCGGCCATGCCGGTCACCACGACGCGGGTCCGTCGCCGGTCGGCGGGATCCGGGGTACGGCACACCAGGCCCGCACGGGTGAGCCGGTCGACCATCGCGCAGGTGGCGGGTGGACGGGTGCCCAGTTCCTCGCCCAGCCCGGCCAGCGTGACGGGAGCGCGTGCGCTGATGAAATGCAACGCCATGAGCTGGCCGAGCGTCACGTCGCAGGCCGCCAGTGCCGCCGGGTAGGTCGCCATCAGCCCGCGCAGGTGGTGCGCGAGCCAGGCCGCCTGCTGCTCGGTCACCGTGCCTGTCCGGTTGCCCCTGCGTTGCTGTCGGCCGGCGGCGACACCGTCGGCACGTCCTTGTCCACTCATCAGCCCGGATCGCTCACGGGCGGTGCGGATAGCTCGGTCACCCGCTGCTCCTGTGGTTGCCGTTCCGGTACCGCGACCTGATGCCCGTGCTCACGTATCCAGGTAGCCCACACCCACCGGAGCCGATGCGGTGTCCGGAGTGGACGATGCGGGCGAAGCCGGAACAGCGGAATGGGCGAGGAGCTGGTCGACATCCTCGTGCAGCAGGGGCAGCACGTCCGCCAGTTCCGCACCGGACCGGTTGAGACGCGTGCCGGCCGGCCCGATCACGTTGGCCTGCCTGCCGATTGTCCGCACGCTCTGCGCGCAGTCGCCGAGACTGCCGACGGTGTGCCCGAGCAGCACGCCGAGTGCGAAAAGGAAGACCGCCAGGACGGCGACCAGCAATGAGATGAGGAGCACTGACAGGACGACGAGGGTCATCGCTCATCCCTTCCCGTCGACGTTCGCCGAAAATCGGGCCTGCGGAGTCCGGGTCGATCACCACGGAGGGGCTTGCCGTCCCGCGCCGTTCGGTTCCCGGCGGGATAGATGCACCGAACAGCATCTGCGGCCACCTTCCGGCGACAGTGAGCGCCCGTGACGCACCAGAACAGTACACCGCATTAGCGGATAATCAAGGGACTCTCTCTCTCCGCATATGCGTATCTATTGAGATTGAAGATGCGTACCTGCGGAAATATGCGCTGATCGGCTGAAGCCCTGCTCAGGGCCGCGCGCTGTGGTCACCGCCATGATCGTCGGCCGGTGCCGCGGCGAAGACCATGGTGACCGCGATGGCGAGCACGGCGGCGAGGGCGAGGACCCCGGTGATGCCGATGAACCGGAGCAGCTCCGCGCCCACGGCCGCGCCGCCCAGCATGGCGAGTACGGAGCCGATCCGCCGGTGCGGCTTGGCTCCGGTGCCGCCTGCGATGACGTTGTCGGCGGCCAGTCCGGTGAGCGTCAGGGTGAGCACGGTCGTGGTCAGATCGGCCGCCGCCAGCCGCCGGACCGTGGCGTTCTGCACACCGGAACTGGCCCCGAGCACGGCGATGGTGACCAGCGCCGGTGGTCCGGCGTAGGCCAGCGCGCCGAGACCGCCGAGCACGGCAACCGCAACGAGGATGCCCGCCTGCAGGCCGAAGGCGGTGACCAGCCAGCCCCGCGGCCGGTGGCCGAACTGGGCGCCGAGTCGACCGCCGAGTGCCGCTCCGGCGAGGAATCCGGCGATCGCCACCCCGGAGGCCGGTGCGGAGAGCCCGGAGTCGGGTTGCAGGGCGAAGCCGAGGAACACCACGTTGCCGGTCATGTTGGCCACGAAGACATGACCCAGACGCAGGTAGCTCACCGCGTCGATCAGGCCGGTCGCCGCGGTGAGCGTGAGGAGTGTGCCGACGAGCCAGCGCCGCCGGATCGCTGTGCTCGGGGGCACCTGATCACGCCGGCCGGTCAGTGCCCGACGGTGGCCGGTGTCGTGGGGCGGGCCCGGTATCCGGCGCTGATGCCAAGGATCGGGCTTCGTGAGCCTCGCGCTCGGCGAAGGCGCGCGCCCTGGCGGCCAGCCCGTCCATCTCGCGTGCGCGCTGCAGGTAGTACGCACCACGGGAGGGATGCCGCTGTGCGATCCGCCGGTAGCTGGCGGCCATGCGCGCACGGCCGGTCGCGACCTCGGTCGCGACCCGCGCAACGCTCAGCGCGAGCCGGGCGGCCGCAGCACGGAGCTGGGCAGCGTCGGTGCTGAGCAGACCCTGTGTCCGGTCCGCCGACCCGGGATCCACCCGCCCACCATAAGTCCCCACAGCACACCGGACGGTTTTGTTCGGGGAGGCGCACTCCTCCGGGTGGTTCCGGGCTCGGGTGTCACCGCGGTCCGGCGGGCCTGGCCTCAGGTGCGGGTGGCGCCGTCCGGCCAGACGACGGTGACCGGCAACCCGCGGCGCCTGGCCGCCTCCACCACGTCGGCGGTGCCGCCCTGGCCCGCCGAAGGGAGCCCGTCCCAGACCGCGATCATCTCGTCGACACAGGCCAGCACATGCTCCCCGGCGGCCAGGTATGCCGCCGCGGCAGAGCGTTCGTACGACATCGTGTGGATCCTGGCGGCCCGGCTGATCAGCTCGTCGAACTCGGCCGCATTCTCGGGCTTCACCTTGCGTTCCCGGTAGTCGGCAGCGGGGAGCACGACGTGTATGACACCGCCGAGGTCGAGGACCACGCGGGCGAAGATCTGGTCCGCGCCCCGTGCCAGACAGGTGACGCCCACGAGCCCGCTTGCCCGAGTCCGGCCGGTCAGGGCCGCCCGGATGCCGTTCTCGACCAGGGGTGTGCTGTCCGCGGTCAGGTTCGAATGTCCGGTGACCCCGATTCGCGCCACGTCGTGCCTCTTCTCAGACGGTGCCGGTCAGCGCAGCGACGGCTTCCCTGCTCTCGCGCACGGCGCGCACGGTGGCGAATGGCGCGGCCTCCCGATGGAAGTCACGCAGCTTGGCTCCGACGCGCCCGGTCACCCAGCCTCTTGCCAGCGGTATCGCCTCACCGACCAGCTCCGCAGCCCGATCTGGTTCGCGGGTGACCAGGTGCGCGCGGGCGAGTCCGATGAGGTCGAACACGCGGTTGCGGGTATTGCTTGGGTGGCGCAACGTGAGGGCGCTCTGAATGTAATCCTGTCCGGTGCGGGCGTGTTGTGGATCGACACGAGACAGATCCCGGTAGCGGGCGCCCAGGACTCCCGCGAGTTCTGCGGCATCCAGACTCCGGATGGCATGCGTATGGGTTTCACCCTCACGTTCGCCTTCTGAGTGGTAGTCCTCGGCCAAGCCGGCCGCGCGGCGGAACGCCCGCGTGTCCCCTTGGTGTGCGTAAGCCCATGCCTCGCGGGTGGCGAGCATTGCCCGCAGACGGGGCGTCGCCGTGCGACGAGTGGTGTATTGCGCGAGTTGCACAACATCGAGCCCGTCGTCGGGGCGACCGAGGTCGAAGCACTGGCGGGCCAGCGACGCCATGGCGACCGCCGCCAACACCGAGTCCCTGGCCGCGTGCGCGAGTTGGATCGAGAGGACGAAATAACGCTGGGCCGTGACGTGCTCGCCGACGTCCCAGCTCATCGAGGCCGCGATCTCGGCCAGCTCGGCACCGACGCGGAAGGCGCGCCGCGTCTGCGGTGTGTCCTGCGGAGCCGCACGCAGGCGGCGGAGATGGGCGTTGAGCTGGGCCACGACCGCGCTACGGGCCAGCGCACCGGACTGCAGCTGCCGGCCGCGCAGCGATGTGGTCAGCCGCTCGGCCGCCGCCAACTCCGCTCCGGTGAACGCACTGCTCCGGCGCCGCACGTACCAGGCGACCGGTCGTAACAACGGCTCCAGCTCCGTCGCCAGTATGGCCCCGGAGAGCGTCGCGGCCCCCGCGAGCAGAGTTCGGCGGGTGGGAGGCATGAGGTCATCCTCGGCGATCCGCGCCGCACGATCCACCACCGCCCGCACGTCCCATGATGGCGCCGACTGCGGAGTCAGCCCGTCCAGCTCGGATGAACCGCCCTGGTCGACATCGTTCTCCGCTGTGGTGGGGGCAGCCTTGGAACGGCGGCAATACAACCCCAGCTCACCAGGTGACGTCACGTCGAAATGTTTGATCAACGCTGCTCGGTACTGTGCATTGGGCCAGGTGACGACTCCCCGTTCCAGCCGCCCGATGTATTCGGGGTCCACAGGGCGGTGCGCTATTTCGCATAGCGAAGCGGCGGTTTGTGCCTGCGTCTCGCGTTTGGCCAGTCGCGCAGCCCTGAGCAGCAGGTTCGGCTCAGGCTTGCCACCCACGCGGGTCAGGATAGCGTTTGCGCCGGGGCGATCGAACCAGCCGGGTTAACTGCCGGGTGGGCGGTACCGGCGAAATGGCCGGGATAAATGCCCTCACTTCGCGGCGGCCCCGATGGGACGGTGAGTCATCACGATGGCTGCCCGGTTCGCAAGGGGACGCGGAGATGGAACTCTTCAGCGAAAGCCAGTCCGATCGCACGGTTCTTGCGTTTCGTAGCCCGGAAAAGACGACCGCCACGGTGATAGTCATGCGACGTGATGGCCAGGTTTGGCTGGTCCTCAACGGCGCACTGAAGACCACGATCGCCATGACCGACTCGGAGGCCGACCAATTGGTCGACGCCGTCCGCGCCGCGTCGCGGAGCCGGTGAAGGTGTGACGTCGGGCTGGTGGTGTCGCCGCTACAGCAGCGCGTGGCCGATGAGCGCCACCGAGCTGACGGCTGCGAGCGCCAGTACGGCGTGGCGGGTCCAGCCGTTGTCCAGGACGGTGCGGGCCGGATTGGAGAGCGCGAAGCCGAGCAGCAGGAACGGCACGAGCTGCACGGTGGCGACCAGCGTGTGGCTGGTCACCTGGCCCGCGGCGGCGAGTGCGAGGATCGAGGTGGTCGAGCCGAGCACGAAGTAGCCGCCGATGGTGCCGCGGACCTCGGCGCCGGTGGCGTTCTGGTAGAGCAACGCGATCGGCGGCCCACCGATCGCCGCGGCGGTCCCGCCCGCCCCGCTGGCCACCCCGGCCAGCAGCAGCGATCCCGGCCGCGGCGCGGGCCGCCAGGCCAGCACCGACAGCACCACGCAGACCAGCACGCCCAGCCCGATCACCAGGATGAACGACCGTTCGGAGAGCACGAGCACGGCGAGTACCCCGAGCCCGGTACCGGGCAGGCGGCCCAGCATGGCCCAGCCGACCCCGCGCCAGTCGGCGTGGCGCCCGTCCCGGATCACGGCCAGCACCGAGTGCACCGTGGACAGCAGGATCAACGGGACCGGGACGAGTGCGGGACTCACCAGTACGAGCAGCGGGGCGGCGATCAGCGCCATCCCGTAGCCGACGGCACCCTGCACCAGTGCGCCGAGCGCCACCACCAGGCCGGCGACGGCGATCACGGCGGCGAGCCGGGCGCGGTCCGGTCGCCGCTCACGCGGACTGCTGTGCCATTCCGCGCAGCACGTACTGCAGGATCCCGCCGTGCCGGTAGTAGCCGGCCTCGCCCGGGGTGTCGATGCGCAGCACCGCGTCGAACCGCACCGGCTCGCCGTCCTCCGGTGTGGCGGTGACCTGCACGGTGCTCGGCGTGGTGCCCTCGTTGAGCGCGGTGACCCCGGAGATGTCGTAGGTCTCGGTGCCGTTGAGACCCAGCGACGAGGCCGACTCGCCCGCCGGGAACTGCAGGGGCAGCACGCCCATGCCGATGAGGTTCGAGCGGTGGATGCGTTCGAACGACTCCGCGATGACCGCGCGCACGCCCAGCAGCCGGGTGCCCTTGGCGGCCCAGTCCCTGGACGACCCGGAGCCGTACTCCGTGCCGCCCAGCACCACCAGCGGGATGCCCTTCTCGGCGTAGTGCTGGGCCGCGTCGTAGATGAACGCCTGCTCGCCGCCCGCGGTGAAGTCCCGGGTGTAGCCGCCGCTCACCGGATTGTCGGAGATCGAGTCGAGCAGCAGGTTGCGCAGCCGGATGTTGGCGAACGTGCCGCGGATCATCACCTCGTGGTTGCCCCGGCGCGATCCGTAGGAGTTGAAGTCCTTGCGGGCCACGCCGTGCTCGGCGAGGTAGTGCCCGGCGGGGGAGTCCTGCTTGATCGCCCCGGCGGGGGAGATGTGGTCGGTGGTCACCGAGTCGCCCAGCAGGGCCAGCACCCGGGCCCCCGAGATGTCCTCGACCGGGACCGGCTCGGCGGTCATGCCCTCGAAGTACGGCGGCTTGCGGACGTAGGTGGAGTCCGGGTCCCAGGTGAACGTCTCGCCCTCCGGGGTGGGCAGCGACTTCCACCGCGCGTCGCCGGCGAAGACGTCGGCGTAGTCCTTGGTGAACATCTCCTGGTTGATCGCCGACTCGATCACCTGCTGGATCTCCTCCGGCGAGGGCCAGATGTCGGTCAGGTAGACCGGGTTGCCCGCGGTGTCGTTGCCCAGCGAATCGTTCTCGAAGTCGAAGTCCATCGTCCCGGCCAGCGCGTAGGCGAGCACCAGCGGCGGCGAGGCGAGGTAGTTCATCTTCACGTCGGGATTGATCCGGCCCTCGAAGTTGCGGTTGCCGGACAGCACGCTGACCACCGCGAGGTCGGTGTCGCGGACCGCCTCCGAGACCTCCTCCGGCAGCGGGCCGGAGTTGCCGATGCAGGTGGTGCAGCCGTAGCCCACCAGGTGGTAGCCGAGCTTCTCCAGGTACGGCCACAACCCGGCCTTCTCGTAGTAGTCGGTCACCACCTGCGAGCCGGGCGCCATCGACGTCTTCACCCACGGCTTGACCGTCAGCCCGCGGTCCACCGCGTTGCGCGCCAGCAGCGCCGCGCCGATCATCACCGACGGGTTGGACGTGTTGGTGCACGAGGTGACCGAGGCGATCACCACCGCGCCGTGGTCGATCTCGTACTCGGCGCCGTCCGGGGTGACCACCCGCGTCGGCGAGCTCGGCCGTCCGTCCGCGCCGGCCGCCGCGGACACCGCGGTGCGGGGCTCGCCGTGGGAGTTCCCGCTGCTGACCGAGGGCGAGTCGCTGGCCGGGAAGGACTCCTCGCCTGCCTCGTCAACATGCGAGCCGTGGAGCGCCTGCTGGCCGTTGTCGGGCGCGTAGTCGACCAGGGCCTGGCGGAACGCGGACTTCGCGTCGATGAGGGCGATCCGGTCCTGCGGGCGCTTCGGCCCCGCGATGGAGGGGACCACCGTGGACAGGTCCAGCTCCAGGTAGTCGGAGTAGGCCGCCTCCTGGCTCGGGTCGTGCCAGAGGCCCTGCTCCTTGGCGTAGGCCTCGACCAGTTCGAGCTGTTCGGCCGAGCGGCCGGTGAACTTCAGGTAGCGGACGGTCTCCTCGTCGATCGGGAAGATCGCGCAGGTGGACCCGAACTCCGGGCTCATGTTGCCGATGGTGGCCCGGTTCGCCAGCGGCACCGCGGCCACGCCCTCGCCGTAGAACTCGACGAACTTCCCGACCACGCCGCGACGGCGCAGCATCTCGGTGATGGTGAGCACCACGTCGGTGGCGGTCGCCCCGGCCGGGATGGAGCCGGTCAGCCTGAACCCGACGACCTGCGGGATGAGCATCGAGACCGGCTGGCCGAGCATCGCGGCCTCGGCCTCGATCCCGCCGACGCCCCAGCCAAGCACGCCGAGTCCGTTGACCATCGTGGTGTGGCTGTCGGTGCCAACCAGCGTGTCCGGGTAGGCCTGGCCGTCGCGGGTCATCACCACGCGGGCCAGGTGCTCGATGTTGACCTGATGCACGATGCCGGTGCCCGGCGGGACCACCTTGAACTGGTCGAAGGCGCCCTGGCCCCACCGCAGGAACTGGTAGCGCTCGTGGTTGCGCTCGTACTCCAGCGCCACGTTGCGCTCGAAGGCGTCCGGACGCCCGAACACGTCGGCGATCACCGAGTGGTCGATCACCAGCTCGGCGGGGGCCAGCGGGTTCACCCCCTGCGGGTCGCCGCCGAGCTCCGCGACGGCCTCGCGCATGGTGGCCAGGTCGACCACGCAGGGCACGCCGGTGAAGTCCTGCATGACCACCCGCCCCGGCGTGAACTGGATCTCGGTGGACGGCTCGGCCTTCGCGTCCCATTCGGCGATCGCCCGGATGTGCTCGGCCCTGACGTCGGCGTCGGGGCCGTCGGACTCGTGGCGCAGCAGGTTCTCCAGCAACACCTTCAGGCTGTAGGGCAGCCTGCGCCAGCCGGACCCCACCGTGTCGTCCAGGGCCGCGAGACGGAACACCTCGTAGGAGGTGTCGCCGACGGTCAGAGAACCACGGGCACCGAAGCTGTCGGCGTTGCCTGCTGCTGGGTTCACGGGCCACTCCTGGGTCGCGCTGGTATCCGGTCGCCGTGATCAGGTGATCACACGTACGTGTGGCGAGTCTGACCCATCGCCGGTGCTCGTGCGCGATGTGCCGGGCCACCTCACAAACAGTACGGGCGTTCTGTAAAGAACCTTACCCGTGTCCGGCCGGCACCTCCATCTGGGGCTGCCCGGCGTCCAGCCTGACGATTTAGCGTGGCTCGGCCGCAGAACAGCCCCAGAACCGTCGAGTCCGGGCGACCGGTGCCCGCATACTCGAGCCTCGTGAACCCCTCACGCCGGAGGTAGTAGCCATGCGGGTGCCCTTGTCCGTCCCTGACTTCCTCGCGCGCGCCGAGACGGCCTTCGCATCCTCGGTCGCGGTGGTGGACGAGCCCAACCAGCCCGCGGCGCCGGTGGCGACCACGACCTACGGCGAGCTGGGCGAGCGCGTCCGGGCGTGGCAGGCCGGGCTGGACGCGCTCGGCGTCGGCGAGGGCGAGCGGGTGGCCGTGGTGAGCCACAACTCGGCCCGGCTGCTGGAACTGCTGCACGCGGTGCCCGGCAGCGGACGGATCTGCGTGCCGGTGAACTTCCGGCTGCGCTCCGACGAGGTCAACTACATCGTCGAGAACAGCGGCACCTCCGTGCTGCTGGTGGACCAGGAGCTCGACGAGCCGCTCAAGGGCGTCACGGCGCCGCACCGCTTCGTGCTCGGCGGCGAGACCGAGGAGCAGGTGATGCGCTTCGGCACCGAGCCGCGACCGTGGTCCGAGCCGGACGAGGACGCCACCGCCACGATCAACTACACGTCCGGGACCACCGCCCGGCCCAAGGGCGTGCGGCTCACCCACCGCAACATCTGGGTCAACGCGGTGACCCTCGCGATGCACACCCGGGCCTGGGAGCGCGACGTCTACCTGCACACACTGCCGATGTTCCACTGCAACGGCTGGGGCATGCCGTTCGGGCTGGCCGGGCTGGGCGCCGAGCACGTCGTGCTGCGCAAGGTGGACGGCGCCGAGATCCTGCGGCGGGTGGCCGAGCACGGCGTCACCCTCATGTGCGGCGCACCGGCGGTGTGGAACGCGGTGCTCGACGCCGCCGCCGAGTGGGACGGCGAGATCCCCGGACGCGGCACGGTCCGCCTGGTCTGCGCGGGCGCGGCACCGCCCACCAAGACCATCCAGCGCATCGGGGAGGAGCTGGGCTGGGAGTTCATGCAGATCTACGGGCTCACCGAGACCTCCCCGCTGCTCACCTTCAACCGCAGCCCCGCCACCGACGACGAGCTCCCTGCCGAGGACCGTGCCCGCCGGCTGGGCCGGGCGGGTGCCCCCGCACTGGGCGTGCAGCTCAGCACCTCCGACAGCGGCGAGGTGCTGGCCCGCTCCAACGTCGTGATGGCCGGCTACTGGGAGAACCAGCAGGCCACCGACGAGGTGCTGGTCGACGGCTGGTTCCACACCGGCGACGGCGGGGCGGTGGACGAGGAGGGCTACCTCGGGATCTCCGACCGCAAGAAGGACGTGATCATCACCGGCGGCGAGAACGTCTCCTCCATCGACGTGGAGGACTGCGTGTTCAGCCACCCGGCGGTCGCCGAGGTGGCGGTGATCGGCGTGCCCTCCGAGCGGTGGGGCGAGACGATCAAGGCGCTGGTCGTGGTGGCCGAGGGCCAGCAGGTCACCGAGGCGGAGATCATCGCGCACTGCAAGCAGCGGATGGCCGGCTACAAGGCGCCCACGTCGGTCGAGTTCCGCGACGAGATCCCGCGGACCGCGACCGGGAAGGTCCAGAAGTTCAAGCTGCGCGCGCAGTACTGGGAGGGGCGGGAGCGCCAGGTGAACTGACCCCCCGCACCCGCGCTCACCGGGCGTCCGCAGGCATCCACGTGCCGGCGGACGCCCTTTCTCGTCGCCCCGCGGGCGCCCGGCTGGGCGACATCGATGTGACTCATGTGGTGGATGTTGCTGTCGGTGTGGCTGAGATGCCTGGCGCTGCCTGCGGCGCGGGTGGGACGTTTCGCCGCGGTGGCCGTCCGATGCGGTGCGGCCGTCTCACGCAGGACCTGAAGGGGCGGGACCGGCACTCGGGGGAGGAGCCGGTGGGGGAGGAGACCAGTGTGAGAATCCGTGCTCGGCGCTGCTCGGCTCGTCGGCTCTTCGCCGTGTCGCTGCTCGCCGCGATGGCACTCGCCGGGGCGCCGGCAGTGGGCGCGGCCGCGCCGCCGCCCCCGCCCAATCCCAGCGACGACGACATCCGGGCCGGCCAGCGGCACGCCGACGCGGCCGCGGACCGGGTCGGGCAGCTGGCCAACCAGGTGGCCGAGGCGGACGCCGCGCTGCTGGCACTGCAGTCCGACATCGAGCTCAAGCGGGAGGACACCAACAAGGCCCTCATCGACCTGCAGGCCGCCCAGGCCGCCGCCGCAGCCGCCCGCTCCGCCGCGGCGAACGCCAGGCAGGCGGCCGAGGGCGCGTCCGCCAAGGTGGGCGACGCCCAGCGCAAGATCGACGAGTTCGCCGCGGGCAGCTACCGCCAGGGCAGCGCGGTGGGGTCGGTGACGGCCTTCCTCGGCTCCCGGACCCCGGCCGACGTGCTGGCCAGGGCGGAGCTGCTGGACTCGGTGGGCGGCGCGCAGCTGCGCGGGCTGCAGGACATGCGGCGGGCCCGTACCCGGTCGGCGAACAGGGACGCCGAGGCCCGCGCCGCGCTGGCCACCGCGGCCGCGGCGGAACAGCAGGCGGCCGACGCGAAGAAGGCCGCGGACGCGGCTTATCAGGCCGCGGTCGACGCGCAGCGGACGCAGGCCGCCCGCACAGCCGCGCTGCAGTCGCGCAAGACGGACCTGGAACGCCAGCTCTACGCGGCGCAGAACGCGGTCGCCGGACTGCGGGGCCAGCGACAGCGGTTCGAGGACTGGGTGGCCCAGCGTGACCGCGAGCAGGCCGCCGCCGCGG
>DASXOL010000055.1:0-3084 GCA_036494295.1 Pseudonocardiaceae bacterium | reverse complement strand
TGGCAGCAGGCATATCAGCATCTGCGCTCGGCCGTGGACCTCGGCCGCGACCCGGACGGGTCCGCGATCCTGCCCGCCGAGCTGCGCATGGAGGTCGACCGGCTGCGCAGGGAGCACGCCGAGGCACGCGAGCAGAGCCTGCGCGACAGCCTCACCGCCAGCTACAACCGCCGCTACCTCGACCAGCGGCTCGAGGACCTGCTCGTCTCGATGCCGACCGGGACCGGGCTCGCGGTCGCGCTGGTCGACCTGGACTTCTTCAAGCAGGTCAACGACAACCACGGCCATCTGCTCGGCGACCGCGTGCTGCAGCGGGTGGTGGAGGTGCTGCAGGACGGGCTGCCCGACGGCGCGTTCTGCGCCCGCTACGGGGGCGAGGAGTTCGTCCTCGTGCTGCCCGACATCGCCGGTACCTCCGCGGTGGTGGTCTGCGAGGCGGCCCGGGCACGCATCGAGCGCCATCCGTGGTCGCAGCTGGTCGCGGGCCTGCGGGTGACGGTGAGCATCGGGGTGGCGCATCGCGACGGCCGTGACCCGCAGGCCCCGATCAGCGGGGTGCCGGACATGCTGCTCTCCGCGGATCAACTGCTCTACCAGGCCAAGCAGTCCGGCCGCAACGCGGTGGCGTTCCACAGCTCCACGGGACCGGCACTGGCGGGCATGGCCGCACACCGCCGCGGTGTCCAGACCGGCACCGCGTCACCCCCGGCCGAATCCCCGGCCGAGCTGCCCGCAGAGGTTCCCGCGGCCAGCATCTGACCCGGCGCCACGCGCCGCAAACAGCCCCAACGGCGCATACTGTGCACTCAGGGTCACAGGATCGTCACAGAAGCCGGTAGGATCGTTCCTCCATTCGTCCTAACGCCCGGCGCCTGCCGCCGGGGCGCAGGAGGAGGAGATCGGGTGTCCGATATTTCGGAGCGCCCCGACTCGGCCGACCATACTGGTCCCGCCGTGCCCGGACGTACCGGGGCGGGACCCATCGAGCAGCCCGGGCACGAGGCCGACGACGGCGAGAGCGTCGAGTTCGACAAGATCCACGGCGAGGCGAGCGGCCCGGTCGCCTGGCTGGCGCCACGGCTGCACCCGCGCGGCCGCGCGCTGCGCGCAGGCAAGGCGCTGCTCGCCGCGGTGGCCAGCATGGTCTTCCTGGTCACCGGCGCGGGCTGGGGCACGACGCAGTGGCTGGACGGCCGGATGCACGCGGTCACCGCCCTCGACCCGCATTCCCCGTCGATCACGGACGCGCCCGCGCAGTACGGCGACGAGAACGTCCTGCTGGTCGGCTCGGACAGTCGCATGGGTGCACAGCAGGGCGACGGCGTCGGCGACCCGACCACGGTGACCGGGGCGCGCTCGGACACCGTGATGATCGCCCACCTCGCTGCGGACCGGTCTCGCGCGGTGATCGTCTCCTTCCCCCGGGACCTGCAGATCCAGCGGCCGCCGTGCGCGGTGTGGGACCCGGTCTCGCGCACCTACTCGGGGCAGACCGACCCCGGCGCCGCCATCGCCAAGCTGAACAGCGCCTACGAGGTCGGCGGCCCGCTGTGCGCCACCAAGGTCGTGCAGCAGCTCTCCGGACTGGCGGTGACCCGCTTCGTCGGCATCGACTTCCAGGGCTTCAAGGCCCTGGTCGACGCGCTCGGCGGCGTCGCGGTCTGCGTCGAGCACCCGCTGCAGGACAAGGAACTCGGCACCATCATCCCGGAGCCCGGACCGCACAAGATCAACGGCGACACGGCGCTGAACTTCGTCCGGGCGCGCCACGTCGTGGGCGACCCGACCAGCGACTACGGCCGCATCACCCGCCAGCAGCGCTTCCTGTCCTCGCTGCTGCGCCAGATGCTCTCGCCCGCCGTGCTGCTCAATCCCAGCCGTCTCGGCACGGTCGCGGACGCGATCGCCGCCAACACCCTCGGGGAGAACATCGGCACCAGGTCGCTGCTCGACCTGGGGCAGTCACTGGAGGGCCTCGATCCGGGCCACGTGCTCTTCGTGACGGTGCCGACCACCGGGTACGCCAACGAACACGGCAACGAGGAACTGCGGGTGCGCGACAGCGCCGCCCTCTTCCGTGCGGTCGTCGACGGCTCTGCGCTGCCCGGCGAGCAACCGTCTGGTGCGCGGCACCAGCAGCGCCCCGCCGACCTGGCACCGGTCGCGGCGGTCCCGCAGCCGGATGATCCCCGCGTCACGGAGCGCCTGGTCGCGACGGGCACACCGACCCCGGTCCCGGCAACAGCCTCGGCCCAGCCCCGGTCCGGCACCTCGCTGTCCGACATCGCGGCGAGCGCGTCCGCGCAGCCGACCACCGCCGAGTCCGCACCCCGGCTCACCCCGACCAGCGGCCCTCCCACCGACGTCCGGATCGCGCCGGCACAGATACAGGTCCAGGTGCTCAACGGCAGCGGTCTCGCCGGCTCGGCGGCCGACGCCGCGCAGGAACTGCAGACCGCGGGCTTCCAGGTGTCCGACGTGGGCGACGCGCCCGCACAGGTGAGCGCCACGGTGATCCGCTACCCGACCGACCAGGAGGCGCAGGCGCTCACCCTGCTCGCCGCGGTGCCGGACGCGGTGCTGCAGCCCGACCAGACGCTCAAAGATCGGCTGGTGCTGGTGGTCGGCGCCGACTTCCACGGCATCGCCCCGAGCGCGCCCGCCACCCCGGCCGCCCCGCCGGGGCCTGGACCACTGGAAACGGTGAACGGCGCGGACACCACGTGCAGCTAGCCAACTTCTGTCGTTCACCCACGATTCAATCTCGGGACGTACGCTCACCTGATGCGAACGGCTTACCACTCCCAGCTTGACTCGCTGTCGAACGACCTGGCCAGCATGGCGGAGCTCGCCGGCAACTCGATGCAGCGCGCGACGACCGCCCTGCTGGAGGCCGATCTCGCGCTGGCCGAGCAGGTGATCGGAGACGACACCAAGCTCAACGAGGTGCGGGTGTCGGCCGAGGAGAAGGCCTTCGCGCTGCTGGCGTTGCAGGCGCCGGTGGCGGGGGATCTGCGCACCGTGGTGGCCACCATCAACACCGCAGGCGACCTGGAGCGGATGGGCGTGCTGGCGTTGCACGTC
>DASXOL010000054.1:0-9425 GCA_036494295.1 Pseudonocardiaceae bacterium | reverse complement strand
GCCGGAGCGTGCCGCGCGGCGAGCCGATCCGCACCGCCACCGACCTGTCCGCGTGGCTCGACCGGCTGCTCGCCGCGTTGGGTCTGGAGCGGACCCACCTGTGTGGACACTCGTTCGGCGCGTGGACCGCGCTGAACTATGCGCTGGCCGCCGGGCATCGCCTCCGCTCGCTGAGCCTGCTCGATCCCACCCGCTGCTTCGCCGGATACCGCCCGGGCTACCTGCTCCGCGCGGCGCCGATGTTGCTGCGGCCCACCGACGGCCGGGTAAGGAGGTTCCTGCGCTGGGAGACCGGCGGGCGGGCGCTCGATCCGGCGTGGCTCACCCTCGACGCTCTGGGCTCCGTCCACTTCCCGGCCGCGAAAGTCGTCCCCAACCGGCTTCCGCAGCGGGCTCGGCTCGCCTCCGCGACCGTCCCGACACTGGTGCTGCTCGCCGAGCAGAGCCGGGCGCATGACATCCGGGCCGTCGCCGCCAGCGCGCGTGCCCGCCTGCCACGGGTCGTCCTCGACGTCCTCCCTGGCGCGACGCACCACTCGATCCCCACCGAACAGGCGCCCGAACTCAGCCGCAGGTTGACCGACTTCCTCGACGGCGTCGGCGACTAGCAAGGACCGGCGGCCACCGGACGTTTGCCCGGCACCACCGTCCCTGGCAGGCTGACACTCCAGTTGTTGATCTTGTGCGTGGGTGGAGGACCGACATGCCGTCGTACGAACGCGCCTGGGTGCCCCCGGAGGTGGACATCGAGCGGGCGAACATCGCCCGCGTCTACGACTACCTGCTGGGCGGCGCGCACAACTTCGAGATCGACCGCGAGCTGGCCGAGAAGGGTTTGCGCCTGCTGCCGAACCTGGAGGACGCGGCCAGGTTCAACCGCGCGTTCCTCCACCGCGCCGTGCGGTTCTGCCTCGACCAGGGCATCCGGCAGTTCCTCGATCTCGGCTCCGGTGTGCCGACCGTGGGCAACGTGCACGAGGTGGCCCAGCGCAGTGCCCCCGACGCGCGGGTGGTCTACGTGGACAACGAGCCGATCGCGGTCGCGCACGCCGAACTGCTCCTGGCCGACAACGAGAACGCCGAGGCCGTCCATGCCGATGTCCGCCTGCCGCGGGCCGTGCTGGACCACCCGGTCACCCAGCGGATGCTGGACTTCGAGGCACCGCTGGCGGTGTTGATGGTCGCGCTGCTGCACTCGGTGTCCGATGCGGACGCCCCGGCACGGATAGTGGCCGAGTTCCGCGACGCGGTGGTGCCGGGCAGCTACCTGGTGCTTTCGCACGGCACCCCGGACAAGGGCTCGGCGCGGCTCAGGCAGTACGTGGATCTGTACAAGGACAGCCAGAGCCCGGTCTTCCAGCGACCGCACCGGGAGGTGGTGGCGTTGTTCGACGGCTGGGAGTTGGTCGAGCCGGGGGTGGTGTTCACCCCCCAGTGGCGGCCCGCACCGCACCAGCCCCCGGTTCCGGACCCGGAACGCGGTTTCTGCTACGCGGGCGTGGCCCGCAAGCCCTGAACTCAGTCGCGCCTGGCGGCGACGAACTGGGTGGCCGTCGCGCAGGCGGCGAGGATCACCACGGCGATCGCGAGAAGTCCGCTGACCGGCGCGACCAGAGCTGCCGAGGTCGAGCCCTCGCTCATCCGGTGGATGAGCACGTTGACCGGCACCATGCCCGGTGCCAGCAACGCGACGATCACCAGTCCGAGCGCGGTGACGAGCGCGAACCCCTGCCGCCTGATGACCAGTCGCGAACACAGCAGCCCGATCGCGATGCCCACCGAGGCGCAGGTGAGCTGCGCTTCGAGGCCCACGACAAGGTCGAGACCCGCCACCGGATGGCGAGCCACGAGTAGCGGGAACACCAGCGCGAATCCCCCGAGCACCAGCGAACTGAGCATGGCCACCGCGATCGAGGCCAGCAGTAACCGCCGCGGGCGGCCCGCGGCCACGATGGTGATCGCGCGATGGGCCGGGTCCTCGACGCCGAGCAGGACGATGGTGAACCAGGTGGAGCACACGAACAGCAGGGCGGCACCCAGGGCGTAGACCGGGGCGAGCGGTCCGGAATCCCCGCTGGAGAACACCCCCAGCACGCCGGTGAACCACAGCACAGGAGCGAGGTAGCGCTGCGAGTGCAGCATCGTGGCGAAGCCGTACCGGATGAGCCCGATCATCGGACCTCGCTGGGCTCGCCGGCCCGCCTGACGCTGTCGACCGACCAGCCGCGGCGCAGCGCGGTTCGCAACAAGGCGTCGCAGGAGCCGGGGGCGACCAGGATGGTGACCGCCGAGTCGTGCTCGACGACCTCGTCGACACCCTCCAGCGCCGACCAGTCCGTGTGCTGCGGCCGGTTCCCCGCGGCCGGTTCGGTGAGGACGACCGTGGCCGCCTGGCGACGGCGGGCCGGCTGGTCCGGCTGGTCCGGCGAGGCTGCCTTTTCGGCACCGTCGACCGCGTAGGTCCGGGACGCCTGTGCGGCGATGATCGACTCGTGGTGCTCGGTGAACACCACGGCGCCACCGGCGTCGGCCACGTCGCGGATGATCTCGCTGAGCACCCCGTGCGCCGAGGTGTCCAGCCCGGACCACGGCTCGTCGAGCACCAGCAGCCGCGGCGCCACGAGCAGCGCCTGGGCCAGGGCCACCTTCTGCGCGTTGCCCTTGGACAGGGTCCGCAGCGGCGCCGTCCTGCCACCGACCAGGGCGAGCCGGTCGACCAGTTCCCCCGCTCTGGTGGCGGCCGTCCCGGTGGACAGGCCACGGATTCGGCCCATATGCGTCAGGTAGGCCATCGCCGAGAGCCGCTCGTGGGGCGAGAAGCGGTCCGGCACGAAGCCGATCACCTCGGGCCGCCCGGAAACGGTTCCGCGCGTCGGCCTGGCCACCCCGACCAGAATCCGCAGCAGGGTGGACTTTCCCGAGCCGTTCGCCCCCGTGATCGCGAGCACCTCGCCGTCGGGAATGTCCAGATCGACGTCCCTGAGCACCCAGCTGCCCCGGCCGTAGCGCTTGCTCACCTCCGTGAGACGAAGCAAGGCGACCCTCCCGTGCCCGATCGGTGCGCCGCCGATTGTTTCACCAGCGGGCTCGGGCAGGCCGCGCCCCGGTCTCGCCGCCGGGTCAGCGATAGGCGTTCTGGTACTCCTGGCGCAGTTTGTACTTGAGTACCTTGCCGCCCACTGTCTCCGGCAGCTGGTCGACGAAGATGACGCTTTTCGGGGTCTCGAATCCGGCGAGCCGTTCCCGACAGAAGTCCAGCAGTTCCTGTTCGGAAGCCGGATGCGACGGGTCGGTGATGACGAGCGCGGTCACCGCCTCACCCCATCGGTCGTGCGGCAGCCCCACGACCGCGGCCTTGGCGACGCCGGGGTGCTCGTGCAGCACCGCCTCCACCCGGATGCTGGACACGTTCTCGCCGCCGGACTTCACGATGTCCTTGTACCGGTCGATCATGATGCGCAGGCCCTGCTCGTCGTAGACGCAGCTGTCCCCGGAGTGGAACCAGCCGTGCCGGAAGGCGTGCTCGGTGGCCTGTTCGTCCTGGTAGTACCCGGCGGTGATGGCGGGGGACCGGTAGACCGCCTCGCCGGGCGAGCCCGGCTGGTCCCGCAGCATCGCGCCGGACTCGTCCATCACGGTCGAGGCCAGCAGCGGGTTCGGCACGCCGACGTAGTTCTGCTCGGGGGCGGTGTCGCGGTAGACGTCTGGCCACTTGTCCGGCCAGAAGCGGTGGCAGGAGATCGCCTCGGTCTGCCCGAAGATCTCCACCGCGACGAGGCCGTCACCGCACAGCTGTTTGTACGTGTCGAGCAGGTCCGGTGGCAGTGCCGCCCAGCCGTAGACCAGGACCTTGAGGCTGCGCGGATCGTGTGCATGCAGTGCCGGGGCGAGCGCACCCGCCATCGCAGGCGAGCCCGCCCACAGCGCGGTGATCCCCTCCCGGTCGACCGCCTCGGCGATGGCCCGCGGATCGGGCCGCCTGCCGATCAGCAGCGTGCCGCCGGACAGGAATGCGGGAAGGGTGAAGATCTGGTCCGCGACGTGGTAGATGATCGGCAGGAACGTGGCCAGCCGCAGATCGCATTCCAGCCGGATGCCCCGGGTCAGCGACAGTGCGAAGCTGTAGGCCGCGAAATAGCTGGAGTGATGGGAGACCATCGCGCCCTTGGGCAGCGCGGTGGTGCCCGAGGTGAACAGGATCTGCCAGATGTCGTCGCCGTGGATCACGACGTCGGGCTCCGCGGCGGACTGGTCCCGGACGAAGTCGGCGAAGGTCACGCTGCCCTCGACCGCCGCCCCGCCGATCGGGATGGTGACGGCCGGCAGCAGCCCCGCGTCGCGGAACGGTTTCTCCGCCCGCGGCCACAGCTCCGCGTCGACCACGGCGAACGCGGGCCGGGTCGTCTCGATCAGATGCGCGACGACGTCGCTCGCGAGCGACGGATTGACCGGGACGCTCACCAGGCCCGCCTTCGCGATGCCCAGCTTGGTCAGGTACGCCTCCACCGAGTTCTCGCAGCACAGCATCACCCGGTCGCCCTGGCGCAGACCGTGAGCCAGCAGCCCGTTGGCGACCTTGGCGACGAGATCCTCGGCCTGCCGGTAGGTGAGCGAGCGGTGCTCCGGGTGCGCCACGGCGCCCTCCCAGCCGATGATCGCCGGCTTGTCCGGATAGCTCCAGGTGAGCCGTTCCAGGATGTCGCCGACGCTGACCCGCTCCCACCTGTTGACCGCACGGCGGTGGCTCAGGCTGGTCACGTCAAGACCCATGAGTCCTCGACCTACTCCCACATGTGAACCTAAATTAACTAGCGATGTTATGGCTTGGACCGATCTCTGTGAAGGGCAGCACAGAAGTCGTCTCTTGGGGCCGCATGCCTGGGGGTTCGACCCGTCCGTCGACTCCCGGTTCCCAAGCTAGTGAACGACGAGTAACGTGCGGGGTCCAGTCTGAGCAGAAAGGCCGCGAGCTTGCCGACGTTGAGATCCACAGTGGACGTCACCGGGGAGCCCTACCGGCGCAACCGGGCCGCCCAGCTGGCGTCGATCCAGGCGCTGAACGAGCAGCTCGACCAGGCGCGGGCCGGTGGTGGCGCCAAGTACGCGGAACGCCACCGCAAGCGGGGCCGGCTGCTGGTCCGCGACCGGATCGAACTGCTGCTCGATCGCGACGCGCCGTTCCTGGAGCTCTCCGCGCTCGCCGCCTGGGGTACCGAGTTCACCGTCGGCGCGAGCATCGTCACCGGTGTCGGGGTGGTGTCCGGGGTGGAGTGCGTGATCATCGCGCACGACCCGACCGTGCGCGGCGGCGCGATGAACCCGTACACGCTGCGAAAGACGTTGCGGGCGTTGGAGATCGCGCGGGTCAACCGGCTGCCGGTGATCAACCTGGTCGAGTCCGGCGGCGCCGACCTGCCGACCCAGTCCGAGCTGTTCGTGCACGCGGGCAAGATCTTCCACGACCTGACCGAGCTGTCCGCGATGGGCGTGCCGACCGTCGCGCTGGTGTTCGGCAACTCCACCGCGGGCGGCGCCTACGTGCCCGGGATGTGCGACTACGCGGTTCTCGTCGACCGGCAGGCGAAGGTGTTCCTCGGCGGCCCGCCGCTGGTGAAGATGGCCACCGGCGAGGACGCCGACGACGAGGAGCTCGGCGGGGCGGACATGCACTCCCGGGTATCGGGGCTCGCCGACCACTTCGCCGTCGACGAGCTGGACTGCATCCGGATCGGCAGGCAGATCGTCGCGGAGCTGAACTGGCACAAGCTCGGTACCGGCCCCACCGAACCGGCCGACGCGCCGTGCTACGACCCGGAGGAGCTGCTGGGCATCGCCTCGGCGGACTTCCGGGTTCCGGTCGATCCGCACGAGATCCTGGCCCGCGTCGTCGACGGGTCGCGGTTCGGCGAGTACAAGCCGCTGTACGGGACGAGCCTGGTCACCGGCTGGGCGTCGATCCACGGCTTCCCGGTCGGCGTGCTGGCCAACGCCCGCGGCGTGCTGTTCAGCGAGGAGGCGAAGAAGGCCAGCGAGTTCATCCTGCTCGCAAACCAGACGGACACGCCGCTGGTCTTCCTGCAGAACACCACCGGCTACATGGTCGGCAAGGCCTACGAGCAGGGCGGGATCATCAAGGACGGGGCCAAGATGATCAATGCGGTCACCAACAGCACGGTCCCGCACGTCACCATCAACATCGGCGCCTCGTTCGGCGCGGGCAACTACGGGATGTCCGGGCGGGCCTACGACCCGAGGTTCATGTTCGCCTGGGCGAACGCCAAGCTCGCGGTGATGGGTGCCCAGCAGTTGGCGGGCGTGCTGTCCATCGTGGGCAGGCAGGCCGCGGAGGTGGGCGGGCGCGAGTTCGACGTCGAGGCCGACGAGCGGCGGCGGCGCGAGATCGAGGAGCAGATCGAGCGGGAGTCGCACGCCTTCTTCGTGACCGCCCGGCTCTACGACGACGGCGTGATCGACCCGCGCGACACCCGGACCGTGCTCGGCATGTCGCTGTCCGCGGCGCATTCTCAGACCGTCGAGGGACGCCGCGGCTTCGGCGTCTTCCGGATGTGAGGGGTGTGCCGGTGACCATCAGCAAGCTGCTCGTCGCCAACCGCGGCGAGATCGCCTCCCGGGTGATGCGTACCGCCCGCGAGATGGACATCGCGACCGTCGCGGTGTTCTCCGACGCCGACGTGGACGCGCCGTTCGTCCGGGACGCCGACGAGGCCGTCCAGCTGCCGGGCAACACTCCTGCCGAGACCTACCTGCGCGCCGACCTGATCGTCGAGGCCGCCGAGCGGACCGGTGCCGACGCGGTGCACCCCGGCTACGGCTTCCTGTCCGAGAACGCGGGCTTCGCGCGGTCCTGCGCGGCGGCCGGGCTGACGTTCGTGGGCCCCTCGCCCGAGGTGATCGAGGCGATGGGCTCGAAGATCAGGGCGAAGGAGCTCATGGCGGCGGCGGGCGTGCCGGTGCTGCCGGGCGTCACGGTCGGCGAGGACGCCGAGCTGGACGCGGCGCAGCTCAGCGCACGGACCGCGCAGGAGATCGGCTACCCGGTGCTGGTCAAGGCGGCCTACGGCGGCGGCGGACGCGGGATGCGCGTGGTGCGCGAGGAGTCGGCACTGCTCGACGCGGTCACCGCGGCGCGCAGGGAGGCTGCCGGGGCGTTCGGTGACGGGACGGTGTTCCTGGAACGGTTCGTCGACTCGCCCCGCCATGTCGAGGTGCAGATCTTCGGGGACACCCACGGCACCGTGGTGCACCTGTTCGAGCGGGAGTGCTCGATCCAGCGCAGGTACCAGAAGATCATCGAGGAGGCGCCCTCGCCCGCCGTGGACGAGGCGCTGCGGGCCGAACTGGGTGAGGCGGCGGTGGCCGCGGGCAAGGCGATCGGCTACGTCGGCGCGGGCACGGTGGAGTTCGTGCTGGGCTCGGACGGGCGGTTCTACTTCCTCGAGGTCAACACCCGGCTGCAGGTCGAGCACCCGGTCACCGAGCTGGTCACCGGACTGGACCTGGTGCGGCTGCAACTGCAGGTCGCCGAGGGCGCGCCGCTGCCGCAGGAGGCCCGCGCCGCCACGCTCACCGGCCATGCCGTGGAGGCGCGGCTCTACGCGGAGGACGTCGCGGCCGGGTTCCTGCCCGCGACCGGCACGGTGCACCGGTTCGCGGTGCCCCGGCTGCCCGGTGTGCGGGTGGACGCGGGTGTGGCCGACGGCTCGGCGGTCGGGGTGCACTACGACCCGATGCTGGCCAAGGTGATCGCCCACGGCGCCACCCGCGACGAGGCCTGCCGCCGGCTCGCGCGCGCCCTGGCAGAGAGCCGGGTACACGGTGTCGTCACCAATCGCGAGCTGCTGGTGGGCATCCTGCGGGAGCCGGGGTTCCGCGCAGGCGAGGCCGACACCGGCTACCTGACCAGGCACGATCCCCAGCAGCTCGGCACCGCCCACACCGACCCGGCGGCGCGGCGGCTGCATGCACTGGCCGCGGCGCTGGCCGGCCAGGCCGGGCGCAGGCAGTGCGCGCCGGTGCTGGCGACGCTGCCGTCCGGCTGGCGCAACGTCCCGGCCGGCCCGCAACGCGCGGTCTTCTCGGCCGGGGGTGCCGAGATCGACGTGCGGTACCGGTTCGCCGGTGACTCGGTGGAAGCCGAGGTCGACGGCGAGCGGATCGACGGGATCCGGCTGCGCGCCGCCGCGCCGGACCGGGTCGAGTTCGACGTCGCCGGGGTCCGGCGCACCGTCACGGTGCACGGCCGCGGCGACGAGTTCTTCGTGGACAGCCCGCTCGGCGCCACCACGCTGACCGAGGTGCCGCGCTTCCCCGACCCGGACTCGCTCACCGCGCCCGGCTCGCTGCTCGCACCCATGCCCGGAACGGTGGTGCGGGTCGCCGCCGAGCCGGGATCGACGGTGGCCGCGGGCGCGCCCGTGGTGGTGCTGGAGGCGATGAAGATGGAGCACAGCGTCACCGCACCCTGCGACGGCACGGTCGACGAGATCACCGTGACCGTCGGGCAGGCGGTCGACCTCGGCACCGTGCTGGCCGTCGTGTCGGAGTACGCCGCCGTTGAGGGCGCTGCCGCACAGGAGGACGCCGGATGAGCGACGAGGTGACCTACGAGCTGCGCGGGCCGGTGGCGTGGCTGACGATCAACCGGCCGCAGGCCCGCAACGCGCTCAGCAGGGCGGTCCGCGACGGGCTCTACGCGGGAGCCCGCCGGTTCAACGACGACGCGGCGGCCAGGGTGCTGGTGCTCACCGGCGCCGGGGACCGGGCGTTCTGCGCGGGTGGCGATCTGAAGGAGATGGCGAACGAGTCGCTCACCGTGCCGCCGCCGGATTTCGTGCCGCAGTTCGGCCGCAACATCGAGGTCCGCAAACCCACCATCGCCGCGGTCAACGGCGTGGCCTACGCGGGCGGGTTTCTGCTCGCCCAGAGCTGCGACCTGTGCGTGGCGGCGGACACCGCGCGTTTCGCCGTCACCGAGGTCAAGGTCGGCCGCGGCGCACCGTGGGCCGCGCCGCTGCCGTGGCTGATCCCGCCGCGGATCGCGATGCAGATCCTGCTCACCGGCGACCCGGTCGACGCGGCGCGGGCCCGCGAGATCGGGCTGGTGAACGAGGTGGTGCCCGCCGCGGAGCTGCACGAGGCCACCCAACGGCTCGCCGAGCGGATCGCCGCCAACGCCCCGCTGTCGGTGCTGGCCGCGAAGCGGACCGTGCGGCTGATGGCCGAGCATCCGCTCACCGCGGCGTTCGCCGAGGCGGAGCGGATCTGGGAGCCGGTGTATCTGAGCGAGGACGCGCAGGAGGGCCCGGCCGCGTTCCGGGACAAGCGCACCCCGGTGTGGAAGGGCGTCTGATGGCCGTCGACCTGCGCGTGCTGCTCACGGACCTCGCTGCCGAGTCCCGCGTCGT
>DASXOL010000053.1:0-2558 GCA_036494295.1 Pseudonocardiaceae bacterium | reverse complement strand
CGCGAGGTCGGTGTCCAGCAGTACGTCGGTGCTGCCGAGCACCCGCATGGTCACGTAGCCGGCGGTCCACGGCCCGATTCCGGGGACCTCCAGCAGCGCGGCGCGCAGCTCGGCGGGGTCCCGGCCCGGGTCGACGACCAGATCACCGGAGGCCAGCGCCGCCGCGGCGGCGCGGACCGTGGCGATTCGGCGCCGCGGCCCGGTGAGCACCTCACCGGCATGCTCGGCGACTGCGGCCGGGGTGGGAAACAGTCTGGTCAGCCCGTCGGGGTGCGGGGGATCGAGCGGTTCACCGAGCGCCGTCGCCAGCCGGGTCGCGGCGGTCCGGGCGGACGCCACGCTGACCTGCTGGCCGAGCAGTGTGCGCAGCAGCGTCTCGGCACCGTCGACGGAACCCGGAACCCGGATCCCGGGTGCGGCGACGACCGTGGCGGCGAGCGCGGGATCGGCGCCGAGCATCTCGTCCACCGCGCACGGGTCGGAGTCGGCGTCCAGCAGCCTGCGCAGCCTGCTGACCGCGACGGGCAGGTCCCGCAGGTCACCGAGGCGCAGCGTCGCGTCCCAGTGCGAGCCCGCTGCGCGCAAGGTCGCCGTACCGGTGCTGTGCGGCAGCCGCAGCGTCCTGGCGTAGCTCTCGCCCGGCGCGCACTCGACACCGGGTACGGCCCGAGCCGCCAGGAAGTGGAGCAGTCCGGAGTCGTCCATCGGGGCACGGAAGGGCAGCCGCAGGGTGAGCGTGCCCGGGGCCGGCGCTGCACGGACAGCCCGGTTGCGCAGCTCGGAGGGCGTGCTGGCGTACACCGCCTGCACCGTGTCGTTGAACTGGCGCACCGAGGCGAATCCGGCGGCGAACGCGACGTCGGCCAGTGGCAGCGCGGTGGTCTCGACGAGCACCCGGGCCGCCTGCGCCCGATGCGCCCTGGCCAGCGCGAGCGCACCGGCGCCCAGCTCGGCGGTGAGCACCCGGTTCAGCTGACGGGGGGAGTACCCGAGCCGGGCGGCCAGTCCCGGCACGCCCTCGCGCTCCACGACGCCGTCGGCGATCAGCCGCACCGCCCTGGCCACCAGGTCGCCGCGCAGGTTCCACTCCGGCGAGCCGGGCACCGCGTCGGGCAGGCAGCGGCGGCAGGCCCGGTAGCCGGCCAGCTGCGCCGCCGCCGCGGTGGGCAGGAAGGTCACGTTCTCCGGCTTCGGGGTGACGGCGGGGCAGGACGGCCTGCAGTAGATGCCGGTGGTCCGCACGGCGACCACGAAACAGCCGTCGAAGCGCGCGTCGCGAGAGGCGACGGCGCGGTAGCAGTGGTCGTGATCGAGCAGCACGGTTCCGATCGTGCCAGCAGCTCCGGCCCTGGTCTGGCGGGAATCGGACATCGCGGCTCGCCGCTGCTCGCCTCGGCGACCGGGTGAATGGAGCGTTCCAGCCGCCATGTCCGGTTGGCCGCCCCTAGAGTCTCCCGACATGAACATGAACGGCACGATGCGGTGGCGCGCCGCGGTACTGGCCCTCTTGGCTGTTTTCTCGCTCGCGCTCGCCGGATGCAACAAGTCTTCGCCCGCTCCCAGCACGGGCACCACCACCCAGCAGCCGGGCAGCGGCTACTGAACCCCGATCACCTGAGCAGTCCGGTCTCGGCGCCCGGGCGGGCCCGCCAGGGCCGGTCGCCTAGACTCGACGTCCTGTGAGCCTCACTCTCGGCATCGTCGGGCTGCCCAACGTCGGCAAGTCGACCCTGTTCAACGCGCTGACCCGCAACGACGTACTGGCGGCCAACTACGCGTTCGCCACCATCGAGCCCAACGTCGGGGTGGTGCCGCTGCCTGATCAGCGGCTCGGCGTGCTGGCCGGGATCTTCGACAGCGTCAAGGTGGTCCCCGCGACGGTGTCGTTCGTCGACATCGCCGGGATTGTCGCGGGTGCCTCGGAGGGTGCCGGGCTGGGCAACAAATTCCTCGCCAACATCCGCGAGGCGAACGCGATCTGCCAGGTCGTGCGGGTCTTCGACGACCCTGACGTGATCCACGTCGAGGGCCGGGTCGATCCGGCCGACGACATCGCCACCATCGAGACCGAACTGGTGCTGGCCGACCTGCAGACCCTGGACCGGGCGCTGCCCCGGCTGGAGAAGGAGGCCCGCACCAACCCCAGGGAGCGCCGCGCGGCACTGCAGGCGGCGCAGGCCGCCCGGGAGGTGCTCGACGCCGGGCGCACCCTGTTCTCCGCTCGTTCCGGCTTGGATCTCGGCCCGCTCGCCGAGCTGAGCCTGCTCACGGGGAAGCCCTTTCTGTATGTCTTCAACGCCGACGAGGGCGTGCTGACCGACTCGGAACGGCAGGCCGAGCTGCGCAAACTGGTCGCTCCGTCCGATGCGGTGTTCCTGGACGCCAAGGTGGAGTCCGAGTTGCTGGAGCTCGACCAGGAGTCCGCGGCGGAGCTGCTCGACTCGATCGGCCAGCCCGAGCCCGGGCTGCACGCGCTGGCCCGTGCCGGGTTCCACACCCTGGGCCTGCAGACCTACCTCACCGCCGGGCCCAAGGAGGCGCGGGCCTGGACGATCCGG
>DASXOL010000052.1:0-2100 GCA_036494295.1 Pseudonocardiaceae bacterium | reverse complement strand
ACCCGGTTCCGGTCGGTCGGTGGCGGCTCGGGCGTTCGCGGCCTCCCTGCAGTGCCTGGTGGGCACCGGCTGCGGCCAGTGCCCCGGCTGCCGGACCGTGCTCGCCGGCACCCACGCCGACGTGCGGTTGGTGGTGCCGGAGGGCCTGTCCATCTCGGTGGCGGAGATGCGCGCACTGGTCGCAGGCGCGTCCCGGCGCCCCTCGGCCGGACGCTGGCAGGTGCTGCTCATCGAGGACGCCGACCGGCTCACCGAAGGCGCGGCCAACGCCTTGCTCAAGTCGGTGGAGGAACCCCCCTCGCGGACCGTCTTCCTGCTCTGCGCGCCGTCGGACCACCCCGACGACATCGCGGTGACGCTGCGCTCGCGCTGCCGTCCCGTCGTGCTGCGCACCCCCCCCGCGGCGGCGGTGGCCGAGGTGCTCGTGGAGCGCGACGGCATGGACGCGGACACCGCGCGCTGGGCGGCGTCGGTGTGCGGCGGCCATGTCGGGCGCGCCCGCAGGCTCGCCACCGACCCACAGGCCCGGTCCCGCCGCGAGGCGGTGCTGAGCGTGCCGACCGCGCTGCGCTCGCTCGGCGACGTGTTCACCCTGGCCGACGAGCTGGTCGGAGCGGCGGAATCGGAGGCCACCGGGCTGACCGCGGCCCGTGACGCGGCGGAATCCGAGGAGCTGGGAACGGCACTCGGCGCGGGCGGCACCGGCAAGGGCGCGGCGGCGGCCAACCGCGGCGCCAAGGGCGCGATGCGGGAGCTGGAGAAGCGCCAGAAATCCCGTGCGACCAGGACCCAGCGCGATGCGCTGGACCGCGCGCTGGTGGACCTGGCGGGCTTCTACCGGGACGCACTGGTGAGCGCGTGGAGCGCCCCGGTGGCGCTCACCCACCCCGACCGGGCCGCCGACATCGCCACGGTCGCCGCACAGGCCGGCCCCGAGTCGCTGCTGCGCCGGCTGGAAGCCGTGCTCGCCTGCCGCGAGGCGCTGGAGCTCAACGTGAAGCCGCGGATCGCCATCGAGGCGCTGACCAGCGCCTTGCAGCAGGGCTGAGGCCACCACGACGCTGCGCGAGCGCGGGGGGTTCATCACTCGGCCGCACCTGCGGCTACACTGAGCCGCGCTGCCCCGCAGCTCGCCGCCTTAGCTCAGTCGGCCAGAGCGGCTCACTCGTAATGAGCAGGTCAAGGGTTCGATTCCCTTAGGCGGCTCCAAGGTCAGGCCCCGTCCACCGTGGTGTGGACGGGGCCTGAGCTGTTTAAGGCGGGCGTCGGACGGGGCCAGGTGATGTGCGGCCACCTGCTCCTGTGGACAACCGGTCTGCGCAGAGCGGATGAGCCTCTGCGGTCACTCGACAGCGGGCTCTCGTTCGCCTGCACTGGAATCGCTGAAGCACGATGAACGGCCTCGCGGGGGCGGGGACGCCGCTGGGGGGCGATGCCAAAGGGGAAGACGGCATTGGCCACCCCGGCGGCCCCCAAGTCGCCGGGCGCGCGGCATTGTCGGAGTCAGTGTTCTCAGCCGACGACGTTCTCAGCCGACGACGAACCTGCCGATGACGCCGGTAGCCGAGAGCACACCGAGCACTGTCAGAGCCGCGATGGCGGCCAGCGCGGTGAACAGCCAACTCCGGCGGTGCGGGGGATCGACATTGGCCCACCCGAGCGCCCCGAACAGGACGCCTTCCACGAGGAACCACGGTTCGTTGCCCAGTAGGTCCTGCAGGTCCGCGGCCCGCCGGTCGATCGACTCCCACAACGTGAACGGGTACGTCACCTGGAGTTCGCCGCTGAGACTGAGCACGCGATCGATGCCGTCGACCACAGCGTGCATGCAGCAGCCGACGAAGGCCAGCCAGCACAGGACCGACAGCAGCTGCCGCATCCGGTCCGCCGGGCCCGCAAGGTTCGTGACGAACGGGACGGCGGCGGCCACCAGCAGGACCACGACCGCCGCCGCGTTGATGACCATGAACTGACCGTGTGCGGCGGCGCGGACGACGCCTGGCAACCCCCACGTCCCGCCGGCGGCGTAGTAGCCACGGTAGAGGGCGTAACCGCCGGACCACACCGCGATGGCGCCGCGCAACCACCCTGCATCGACGA
>DASXOL010000051.1:0-6552 GCA_036494295.1 Pseudonocardiaceae bacterium | reverse complement strand
CACCGTCTTCATCAGCCGGGCGAGCGCGGCCGGCGCCCCGCTGGGCGGGGCGCTGGCCGACCGGCTCGCGCGCCGGCTGCCCGGGGCGCGGATTCTGGTCCAGGCGGCGGGACTGGTCGGCGGGGCGGCCTTCGTCGGGCTGGTGGCGCGGGCGGGCGGGGCCGCCGCGCTCGCCGCCGCGATGGTCACCGCCTCGGCGCTGACCGGCTCGGACTCCTACCGGGCCGCGGCCGAGGCCGCGCTGGCGCGGGCCGGTCTGCTGCCCGCCAGGGCGCCGAGGGCCGCCGGGCACTGGCTGACCGCCGCGGAGGCGCTCGCGCACGGCCCGGTGCAGATCGCCGTGATCGGCCAGGACGGGGACCCGGCCCGCGCCGCGCTGGAGACCCAGGCCTGGCGGTCCGCCCCGGGCGGCGCGGTGACGCTCGCCGGCGAGCCCGGCGCCGAGGCGGCCATGCTGGCGGGCCGCGACCTGATCGACGGGGTGCCTGCCGCCTACGTCTGCCACGGATTCGTCTGCGACCGTCCGGTGACCTCCGCCGAGGACCTGCACGCCCAGCTGCGCCAGGGCTGACCGGGACCGCCCGGGTCCGCGAGTTCTGCTGTTCGCCCCAGGAGAACGGCTGACACTCGACTCTGTAACAGTTGTAATGGTGTAATTCTCAAGGAGGGATGCGCGAGTCGAGAGGATGGCGCCATGGTCGGAGGAAGACGACACCCAGGGGGTCGCGGCGGTGGTCGCGGTCCGGGGCGCGGCGGCTGGCAGCAGGCGGACCTGCCGCCCGCGGACGACGTCAAGGCCTGGTTCGTCGGACGGCTCCCGGACGGCTGGTTCACCGCGGTGGAGGTCACCGTGGACCGCGAGGAGATCGTGGTCGTGGGTGAGCTGCCCGCGTTGGAGGAGGAGTTCCCCGACGACGCAAGCCGTGCCGCCGCCGAGTCCGGACGGATCAGCCGGTTCCGGGAGGACACCCGCGAGGTGCGGATCGAGATCGCCCGCCAGGCCGAGCACCGCTACCGGCGCAAGGTGGCCTGGGGCGCCCGGCTCGGCGGCACCGAGGAACTGTTCACCACCTTGTCGGTGCCCGTGATGACCCGGCTTCGGCAGCCGGAGCGCCTCGTTCTCGACACCCTGGTCGACGCGGGGGTGGCGCGGTCCCGATCCGAGGCGCTGGCCTGGGCGGTGCGCCTGGTCGGCGAGCACGCGCAGGAGTGGCTCGGCGAGCTCAAGCAGGCCATGGCCGCGGTCGACGACCTGCGCGCCCGCGGCCCCGAGCTGTAGCCGCTAGGGAGTGCGGCCGAGCAGGCCGAGCAGCCGGTCCTGCTCGGAGGCGTCGTCGCGAGCCTAAACCGGCGCCCTGACAGGACCGGCCCTGCGCACGGCGCTCAGGTGCCGGTGGCGACCGTGGCGACGGTCAGCCAGATCGCGACGTAGTGGCAGGCCGCGGCGAGGACCGTGGTGGCGTGGAAGATCTCGTGGAAGCCGAAGGTGCGCGGCCACGGATCGGGTTTGCGCAGCGCGTAGATCACCGCGCCCAGCGTGTACAGCGCGCCGCCGACCAGCAGCAGGACGAAGATCCGCGGGCCGCAGGCGGCGCGCAGATCGGGCAGCACGAACGCGGCCACCCAGCCCAGCGCCATGTAGACCGGCACGCTGAGCCCCCGCGGGGCGTTCGCCCACAGCAGCTTGAGGGCCACGCCGCCCAGCGCGCCCACCCAGACCACGGTGAGCACGATCGCTCCGGTACGCGGCGGCATCGCCAGCACGGTGAACGGCGTGTACGAGCCGGCGATGAAGACGAAGATCATCGAGTGGTCCAGCCGCCGGATCCGGTACAGCCCGCGGGGGCTCGCCCAGCGCCTGCGGTGGTACAGCGCGCTGACGCCGAACACCCCGCAGACGGTGAGCGAGTACACCGCAGTGGCCAGCGCGACCGTGGCGGTCGAGGTGATGGCTGCCATCGTGACCAGCGCAGCGCCGCTGATCAGCGAGCAGAAGAAGGCCCAGAAATGGATCCAGCCCCGCCAGCGCGGCTTGGCGGGTTGCGCCGTAGTCAGGGTCGCGGCACTCACGTCGGGAACGCTACGGCACCGGATCTCACGTCCGCCGGGATTGGTGAGGGGCACTTAACACAAGCCCTTCACCGCGCGCCGGTAACCGTTTGCCCGTCAGTCGCGGCGATATATGTCAGAACTCGGCCGTCCGGGCGGTAGCTTGTGCCTTTGTGAGGCTCAAGGACCTCGTCTACGCCCTCTACGAGCGGAAACTGCGCCGCGAGCTGGCCAGCGCAAACGGCCCCCGCCACGTCGCGGTGATCATGGACGGTAATCGCCGGTGGGCCAAGGAAGCCGGCTTCGCCGACGTCAGCGACGGGCACCGGGTCGGCGCCGCCAAGCTGGTCGAGCTGCTCGGCTGGTGCCGGGAGACGGGCGTCGACATCGCGACCTTCTGGCTGCTGTCGCCGGACAATCTGCGCAACCGCCCACCGGACCAGGTGACCCCGCTGCTGGAGATCATCTGCGACGTCGTCGACCAGCTCAGCGCGGCGGACACGCCGTGGCGCGTGCAGGTCGTGGGCGCGCTGGACCTGCTGCCCCCGGAGATGGCGCAGCGGCTCACCACCGCGGCGGCGCGCACCAGGGACCGGTCCGGCCTGCTGGTGAACGTGGCGGTGGGCTACGGCGGCCGCCAGGAGATCGCCGACGCGCTGCGCAAGCTGCTGCTCAAACATGCCGAGGCGGGCACCACCATGGAGGAGCTCGCCGAGGTGCTCAGCCCCGAGCAGATCGCCGAGCACCTCTACACCTCGGGCCAGCCCGATCCCGATCTGGTCATCCGCACCTCCGGTGAGCAGCGCCTCTCCGGGTTCCTGCTGTGGCAGTCGGCGCATTCGGAGTTCTGGTTCTGCGACGCCTACTGGCCCGCGTTCCGCCGGGTCGACTTCCTGCGCGCGCTGCGCGACTACGCGGCACGCCACCGGCGCTTCGGGTCGTGACCGCTCGTCCGTAATGTCACGGCCCATGGACGCCACTAGCGATCTGGTCCGCGAGTACCTGGTTCTCGGGCTGCGGTTCGACCGTCTGATCGAGGGTTTCGTCGACGCGTACACCGGGGACCCCGCGCTGCGCAGCCAGGTCGACAACGAGCCGAAGCCGGACCCCGCGGTGCTGGCCCGCCGGGCGCGGGAGCTGCGCGCGGACCTGGTCGGCGCGCAGCTGTCCGAACCGAGGAGCCGGTTCCTGGACGCGCACCTGACCGCGCTGGAGTGCAGCGGGCGGGCGCTGGCCGGACACCCCATGGGGTTCGTCGACGAGGTGGCGGCGTACTTCGACGTGACGATCGAACCGGGCAACCCGGACGCCTACCGGGACGCGCACGCGGCGATGGACCGGCTGCTGCCCGGTCCCGGATCGCTGGCCGAGCGGCTGGCCGCGCACCGCGCCCGCGACGAGATCGCGCCTGACCAGCTCGAACCCGCGGTGCACGCGTTGTCCAGCGCGCTGCGGGACCGGGTCCGCGGCGAGGTGGGCCTGCCGCCCGAGGAGACCGTGCGCTACGAGGTGGTCTCCGACAAGCCGTGGAGCGGGTTCAACTACTACCTCGGCAACTTCCGCTCCCGGGTGGCGATCAACACCGACCTGAGGCACCGGATGTCCAACCTGCCGCACCTGGTGGCCCACGAGTCCTACCCGGGCCATCACACCGAGCACTGCCGCAAGGAGGCAGGCCTGGTCCGGTCGCAGCGGCAGGCCGAGCAGACGATCTTCCTGGTGAACACCCCGCAGTGCCTGATGGCCGAGGGCATGGCCGATCTGGGGCTGCAGGCCGCGGTGGGCCCCGGCTGGGGGCCGTGGGCCGAGGAGATCCTCGGCGACCTCGGCCTGCGGATGGACGGCGAGCTCGCCGAGAAGCTCGAACTGGCCGCGGCGGGTCTGCTCGGGGTGCGCCAGGACGCCGCGCTGATGCTGCACGACCAGCACGCCGATCCGGCGGACGTGGCCGCCTATCTGCAGCGCTGGCTGCTGGTGCCCGACTCGCGCGCCCGGCAGATGCTGCGGTTCCTCTCCGATCCGCTGTGGCGCGCCTACACCACCACCTATGTGGAGGGTTACCGGTTGCTGCGGGCCTGGCTGGACGCCCGCCCCGTGGCGGAGCCGCTCGGGGCGCGCTATCTGCGGCTGCTCGACGAGCCGCTCGTCCCGTCCGCGGTGCGCACCGAACTCGCGGCCGCCTAGGTCCGGTGGACGGCGCTTCCGGTGGGCAGCGGTTGCGGTGGACAGCCGTTCCGGTGGACGAGGCAGGCGCTGGCCGAGCGGGCCGGGCGGCTGGCCGGGGGCGGCCGGGCGATCCTCGGCATCGCGGGGGCGCCGGGGGCCGGGAAGTCCACCCTGGCCGCGGAGCTGGCATCGGCGTTGGGCGCCCAGCGGGCCGTCGTGGTTCCGCTGGACGGCTTCCACCTCGCCGACGAGGAACTGCGCCGGTTGGGCCGCGCTGATCGCAAGGGCGCGGTGGACACCTTCGACGGGTACGGCTACCTCGCCCTGATGCGCCGGTTGGGCGCCGTGCAGGACCCGGTGGTGTACGCGCCGCGGTTCGATCGGGACCGCGAAACCGCTGTGGCGGGGGCGATTGCGGTGCCTGCGACCGTGCGGTTGGTCATCACCGAAGGTAATTGGCTGCTGGACGATGCTGATCCGTGGCCCGCGGTTCGTCAGCTCTTCACCGAGACGTGGTTCGTCGACGTCGATCAGGAGCTGCGGCTGCGACGGCTGGTTCGCAGACACGTGAGCCATGGAAAAGGCCAGTTGGAAGCGCATGCCTGGGCCGAGGGACCGGATCAGCGCAATGCGGAACGGATACTGTCCGCGGCGTCCCGGGCGGATCTTCGAGTACGCCATGATCGCTGAAGGTGACCGCCTGCTCAAGGTCGATTCACCCGAGTGGATGCATGCCCACGAGGCCCCCCCGCAGGTAGCGTCCGAAGATGGCGGGACGTGCCCGATGCGTCACGCCACGGGAGGCCCTGGTCGTGGCTTGTGTCGGACGGGTGAGTTTATCGCCCTCGACGGGCACGGGAGGGTCGGCACCCGGCCCTCGTGGTCGGCCCCGCTGAGCCCCTCCGGGTGTCTGCGGGACTGAACCAGCCAGGGTCGGCCGGCCCACCGATCGAGCGGGCGCGGGTGCCGCGTTCGCCAGGGAGCTGCTGTGAACGCCTCTCGCTCACCTCGATCCACCGCCCCCGGTACCCGCACTTATGTGCTGGACACGTCGGTTCTGCTGTCCGACCCGTGGGCGTTGTTCCGGTTTGACGAGCACGACGTGGTGCTGCCGCTGGTTGTCATCGGGGAGCTGGAAGGAAAGCGGCACCATTCCGAACTCGGCTGGTTCGCGCGGGAGACACTGCGACTGCTGGACGATCTTCGGCTGGCCAACGACCGTCTCGACGCGCCGGTCTCGATCGGCGACATGGGCGGCAGCCTGCACGTCGAGCTGAACCATTCCGATCCCGGGGTGCTGCCCGCGGGTTTCCGCACCGACACCAACGACTCCCGGATCCTGGCCTGCGCGCTGAACCTGGCCGCGGAGGGGCGGGACGTCACGCTCGTCACCAAGGACATGCCGATGCGGGTGAAGGCGGGGGCGGTGGGCCTGCCCGCCGACGAGTACCGGGCGCAGGACGTGGTGCTGACCGGCTGGACCGGGATGAGCGACGTCGAGGTGGGACCCGCCGTGGTGGAGTCGCTCTACAAGGAGGGCGTGGCCGATCTCGTCGACCACCCCGAGGTGGCCGACCTGCCGTGCAACACCGGCCTGCGGCTGTTCGCCGGGACGGCGACCGCGCTGGCCAGGGTGACTCCGGACAAGCGTGCCCGGCTGGTGCGCGGGGACCGGGAGGCGTTCGGGCTGCACGGGCGTTCCGCCGAGCAGCGCATCGCGTTGGACCTGCTGCTCGACCCGAGCGTGGGCATCGTCTCGCTGGGCGGCCGGGCCGGCACCGGCAAGTCGGCGCTGGCCTTGTGCGCGGGCCTGGAAGCGGTGATGGAGCGCGGTGCGCACCGGCGGGTGGTGGTCTTCCGTCCGCTCTACGCGGTCGGCGGGCAGGAGCTGGGCTACCTGCCGGGCAGCGAGAACGAGAAGATGCAGCCCTGGGCGCAGGCGGTGTTCGACACCCTCGGCGCGCTGGCCTCGCAGGAGGTGATCGACGAGGTGATCGACCGCGGCATGCTCGAGGTGCTGCCGCTGACCCACATCCGGGGCCGGTCGCTGCACGACAGCTTCGTGATCGTGGACGAGGCGCAGTCGCTGGAGCGCAACGTGCTGCTCACCGTGCTGTCCCGGCTTGGCAGCGGATCGCGGGTGGTGCTCACCCACGATGTCGCGCAGCGGGACAACCTGCGGGTGGGGCGCCACGACGGCGTCGCCGCGGTGATCGAGAAGCTGAAGGGCCACCCACTGTTCGCGCACGTCACGCTGACCCGCTCCGAGCGCTCACCCATCGCCGCCCTCGTCACCGAGATGCTGGAAGGCGAATACGCGCACTGACTGTGGTTGGG
>DASXOL010000050.1:0-10987 GCA_036494295.1 Pseudonocardiaceae bacterium | reverse complement strand
GACGGTGGCCGCGCACTGCCGGTGCGATCGCGACGACGAGGTGGGCACCGCGCTGCCCGCACTGATCCGGGACCTGCACACCAGCATCGCCGCCGGCCGCCACGTCGCCGAACTTCTCGACCTCGCGGTACTGCTGCACACCGAGGCGACCACGGGCTGGCTGCGGGTCGCCGGTGCCCCGCTGGACCTGCGATCACAGGCGGTCGTACTCGGTCGTCAGGCCGCCGAGAACCGTGGTACCGCGACCGCGCTGGGACTGGCGGTGTGGGGCGGTGTGCACCTGTTGGTCGCCGCGGGGGCATTCGACTTGGCTGAGGCCGAATTGGATTCGACGACCGTGCCGACCACGAGCCCGCAGTCGACGCAGCTCGCGGGAATGCTCGCGCTGTGCGGGTCGCTGGTGGCCGCAGCGGCGAACCGGGCCGATGACGTGGCGGCCCCGCTGGACGCCGCCGCCGACATCGCCGCGCACACCGGGGAGGGCAACGCCTACTGGATGGGCTTCGGACCCACCAACGTCGGCTGCTGGCGCATGCACGTGGCGTTGGAGACCGGCGACCACGACCGAGCCGTCGACATCGCGGAGAGCGTGCACCCGCAGCTCCACCCACACCACGGCAGCCAGGCTCTCTACTGGGTCGACTACGGGCGGGCGCTGAGCCGGGTGCGCGGTCGTCGTCATGACGCCGCAAAGGCACTGCGACGCGCGGAGCAGATCTCACCGCCGTATCTGCACCGTGATCCGTCAGCCCGCGAGACGCTTGCCGAACTCGTCGGGCGGCCGAAGCAGGACGACGCCGTGGACCGGGAGCTGCGGCGCATGGCGTACCGGGCGGGCTTGCCCGCATAGTCCTTCCCCGGCCAACGTACGGTCAGGGGGAGGTGATCACATGACCCCCGCCTACCGGTCGATGATGATGGGTGCCCGGCTGCGCGAGATCCGCCGGGCGCACCACCTGTCGCTGCAGGAGGTTGCCGACAAGGTGGGTACGTCCGCGGCGTACCTGTCGCAGGTGGAGTCGGGCAAGCGGGCGCTGGACCGGCACTCCGCGCTGCTGGCCCTGGCCGATGCGCTGGGCACGTCGCCGGACGTGGTGACCGCGCTGCCGGTGCCCGCGCCCGGCAACGGCGGCGTCGACTCGGCGATCGAGGCGATCCGCCAGGCGTTGCTGGCCGTGGGGGTGCGCCGCCCCGGCGGGCAGGTGGTCGCGACCGAGACGTTGCGGGGCAGGGTCGCCGAGACGGTGCGCGCCTATCAGCGCGGCGACCGGGCGGGCGAGGCCGGGGCGGCGATCGCGGCGCTGATCCGGGACCTGCACAGCTCCATCGAGTCCGGTCCGGGCAGCACCGAGCCGCACGAACTGGCGGTGCGTTGCCACGCGCTGGCCACGCTCCCGTGGTTGCGCCTCGCCGGCGCGCCGGTGGACCTGCGCCTGCAGGCGGCCACCCTGGCCCGCCGGGTCGCGCTGGACGCGGGCACCCCGTCAGCACTGGGCCTGGCGGCATGGGGCGGACTGTCCGCGCTGCTCAACGCCGGATTCGTCGACCTGGCCCAAGCCGAACTGGACACCATCGACGTGTCCCCGACCGGTCCGGAGTCGACCCAGGTCGCCGGCATGCTGGCGCTGTGCCGGGCGCTAGTGGCCACAGTGGACTCCCGGCCCGGCGACGCCGCGGCGCTGTTCGACCAGGCCACCGAACTCGCCACGCGCACCGGCGAGGACGAGGCCCTCGGGGTGGGTTTCGGACCCGGCACCGTCGGGTTGTGGCGCATGGAATGCCTGGTCGATGTCGGCGACTACGCCCCCGCCGCGCACATCGGGTCGGCACTGCACCCGCTCGACCACCTCCCGCCGCTCTGGCAGGCCGACTACTGGGTCACCTACGCCAGGGCGCTGGCCCGCCTGCGCGGCCGTCGCGATCCGGCCGCACGGGCGCTGCGGCGCGCGGAGCAGATCTGCCCGCCGCGCCTGTACCGGGACCCGTTCGCGCGGGACCTGATCGTCGAGCTGCTCGCCCGGTCCGGTGACACGGCCACTCCTGAACTGCGCGGCCTGGCGCAGCGAGCGGGCGTGGCGGGCGGGCGAGGCGGGCACTGACCGGAACCGGTGAGCCCCGCACTCAGCGGAAGTCCCGCGATGCGGACCGCACCCGCAGGTCCAGCGGCTCGGCGTGCTCGGCCATCACGTTGATCACCCCCTCGGCGATCTGCAGCCTGCCGCGCAGCACCAGCGCCGGGCTGGCCCGCACCACCCGGCGGTAGCGCACCCAGAAACCCGGCGAGCAGATCACGTTCACCATGCCGGTCTCGTCCTCCAGGTTGAGGAAGGTGACCCCGCCCGCGGTGGCCGGGCGTTGCCGGTGCGTCACCGCGCCACCGACCAGCACGCGTTCCCCGTCCTGGCGCTGGACCAGCACGGCGGCGGGCAGCACCCCCATCCGGTCCAGGTCGGTGCGCAGGAACTGGGTGGGGAAGCTCTCCGGGGAGACCCCGGTGGCCCACACGTCGGCCGCGGCGAGTTCGAGGTCGCCCATCCCCGGCAGTGCGGGCGCGGTGACGCCCACCGCGGTGCCGGGCAGCCGGTCCGGTCGCTCGGCCGCCACCGCACCCGCCGACCAGAGCGCCTGGCGACGGTGCGGCGTGAGCTGGTCGAACGCCCCTCCGGTGGCCAGCGCCTCGGCCTGGGCGGCGGAGAGCCCGACCCGGTGTGCGACATCGGGGATGTCCCGGTACGGCCCGTGCGCGGCGCGTTCGTCGACCAGCCGGGTGGCCAGCGGCTCGCCCACCGTGCGCACCGCGGCGAGTCCCAGCCGCAGTGCCTGGCCGGGGACGCCTTCGGCGGCCGGTTCCAGCCCGGCGTGCACCCCGCTGGCGTTGATGTCGGGGCCCCGGATGGTGACGCCGTGCCGCCGGGCGTCGGCGATCAGCGACTGCGGGGAGTAGAAGCCCATCGGCTGTGCGCGCAGCAGCGCGGCACAGAAGGCCGCCGGGTAGTAGTGCTTGAACCAGGCGCTGTAGTAGACCAGCGAGGCGAAGCTGATCGAGTGGCTCTCCGGGAAGCCGAAGTTCGCGAAGGCGAGCAGTTTCCCGTAGATCTTCCCGGCCAGCTCGCCGGTGATGCCGTGGCCGGCCATCCCTTCGAACAGCCGCCCGCGCAGTTTCTCCATCCGCTCGGTGGAGCGTTTGGCGCCCATCGCGCGCCGCAGCTCGTCGGCCTCCGCGGCGGAGAAGTCGGCGACGTCGATGGCCATCTGCATGAGCTGTTCCTGGAACAGCGGCACACCCAGGGTCTTGTGCAAGGCGTTCGCCAGCCGGGGGTGGTCGTAGTCCCAGTCCTCCTGGCCGTTGCGGCGCCGGATGTACGGGTGCACCGAACCGCCCTGGATCGGGCCGGGACGGATCAGCGCCACCTCGACCACCAGGTCGTAGAAGCAGCGCGGTTTGAGGCGGGGCAGGGTGGCCATCTGCGCGCGGGACTCCACCTGGAACACCCCGACCGAATCCGCGCGCGAGAGCATGTCGTAGACGGCCGGGTCGGTGGGCTGCAGATCGGCGAGCTGGACCCGGTGCCCGTAGTGACGTGCCACCAGATCCACCGCGTAGTGCAACGCGGAGAGCATCCCCAGCCCGAGCAGGTCGAACTTGACCAGCCCGGCGCTCGCACAGTCATCCTTGTCCCACTGCACCACCGAGCGGTTCGCCATCCGCGCCCACTCCACCGGGCAGACCTCGGCCACCGGGCGGGAGCAGATCACCATGCCGCCGGAGTGGATACCCAGGTGCCGGGGGAACCCTTCGAGCTCGGCGGCCAGCGCCAGCACCTGGTCGGGGATGTCATCTGTTTCGGTGGCGGCGCCGTTCGCCAGCGGACCCCAGCGGTCGATCTGCTTGCTCCAGGCGTCCTGGGTGCCGGGGGCGTAGCCGAGCGCCTTGGCCACGTCGCGCACCGCGGACCGGGAGCGGTAGGTGATCACGTTGGCGACCTGCGCTGCGCAGTCGCGGCCGTAGCGCCCGTAGACGTACTGGATGACCTCTTCGCGACGGTCCGACTCGATGTCCAGGTCGATGTCGGGATAGCCGTCCCGGTCCGGCGCGAGGAAGCGTTCGAAGAGCAGATCCATGGCCACCGCGTCGACATTCGTGATGCCCAGCGAGTAGCAGACCGCGGAGTTGGCCGCGGAGCCGCGACCCTGGCAGTAGATGTCGGCGCGGCGGCAGAACGCGACGATGTCGTGGACGATCAGGAAGTAGCCGGGAAAGCCCTTCTCCTCGATGACGGCGAGCTCGTGCTCGACCTGGTGATACGCCCCGGGACGCTCGTCGTAGCTGCCGTAGCGGCCGGTCGCGCCGAACCAGGTGAGCTCGCGCAGCCAGCCGGCCTCGGTGTGCTCGCCGGGCACGTCGAACGGCGGCAGGTCGGGCGCCACCAGTCGCAGGTCGAAGGCACACGCCCGGCCCAGCGCGGCGGCCCGCTCCACGGCGCCGGGCCAGCGGGCGAACCGCTCGGCCATCTCCGCGCCGGAACGCAGGTGCGCGGTCGCGGCGGCCGGAAGCCAGCCGTCCATCTCGTCGAGGCTGCGCCGGGCCCGTACCGCGGCGACCACGGTGCCGAGCCGGTGGCGCGACGGCGAGGCGTAGTGCGCGGCGGTGGTGGCGACGGTGGCGAGCCCTTCGTCCGCGGCCAGCGCGGCGAGCTCGTCGTTGCGCTCGGTGTCGTCGGGAAGGCCGTTCGCGGTGAGCTCGACGACCACGTGCGCCGCGCCGAACAGCCCGACCAGGTGGCGTAGCGCAGCGGCCGCGCCGGCCCGGCCGTCGCGTTCCAGTGCACGGCGCACCGCCCCTTTGCGGCACCCGGTGAGCACCACCCAGTGCCCGCCCGCGGCAGCGGCCAGCCCGTCCGGGTCGTACACCGGTTTGCCCTTCTCCTTGCCCCGCATCTGGGCCGCGCTGATCACCCGGGAGAGCCTGCGGTAGCCCTCGGGATCGCGGGCCAGCACCAGCAGGTGCTCGCCCTCCGGGTCGGGCACCCCGTTCTGCGGCGCGGTCAGCTCAAGGCTCAGCTCGGCGCCGAATATGGTCCTGATCCCCAGTTCCCGGGCCGCCTCGGCGAAGCGCACCACCCCGTACATGCCGTCGTGATCGGTGAGCGCGATCGCGTCCAGGCCCAGCCGGACCGCCTCCTCGGCCAGCTCTTCGGGGGGACTGGCACCGTCCAGGAAACTGAAGTTGGAGTGGCAGTGCAGCTCGGCGTAGGGCACGCGCGGCTCGCTGTGCCCCGCGGGCCCGGACAGCGACGGCAGCTCGTAGCGCTCCCGCCGGCGGGTCCAGGCCGGGCCGTCGCCGCCGTCACCGGGAGGTAGCTCAACCCCGGAGTCGGGGGCAGCGGAGTCCGGTGCAGCGGAGTGCTGGGCGGGGTCAGCACGCCCGGACAGCCCCCGTTCCAGGTCGGCCCACCGCACCGGTGGGTTGTTCCAGCCCATGAGATCAGGGGCGCGCCCGCTCGGGCGCGGCGAGCTCGGCCAGCAGCGCGGCCTGCCGCGCACCCGCCCACGACACGACCCGGTCGAAGCCCACGACCGCGTCCATCAACTCCGAATCGGACAACCGGGAGGGCTCGACCGTGGCGTGGTCCAGCTCCAACGCCAGCCATCCCGACGGCGCGGCCGCCGAGAACCCCGCCTCGCCGACCTCCTCGGGCTCAGGCTCGTCCTCGGGCTCGTCCTCAGACCAGGACGCGTCGTCGAGCCAGGACGGATCGAACCGGCCCGCAGCGGAGAAGACCCCCTCGTCGGGTATCTCGCGATAGTAATCGAACATACGTTCGATACTAGGAGACTCTGGCGAAACTGCAAGCGAAACTCGCCGAGCGGGTGGTGCCGTCCCGTTCAGGACCTGGGTTCACCTGCAGTTTTGCCTGTGACCGGCTGTAGGGTCCGATTTGACGGGGGTGAGCGGCGGCCTACGAGCTGTTGTCGCGGGCATGCCGAATGGCCCGTAGTGATGCTCACTCGTGGCTACCCTCCGCTTATGGTGATTGACCCTGGGTGGTGGGAGCAGCCGGACATGCGGGCGGCGTTGGCCCTCCGCGACATCGGCGCGGTGTACCGGGCGCTGACGGGCCTGGGTGTCAGCCAGCGTCAGATCGCCACCCTGGTCGGGCAGTCCCAGTCCGAGGTGGCGGAGATCATCAAGGGCCGGACGGTCACGGACTACCGCGTGTTGGAGCGCGTCGCCGAAGGGTTGGGCATCCCCCGGGAACGGATGGGCTTGTCCTGGTGGGCCGCCGACGGCAACTACGCCGGTCAGGACCAGACCTACGCTGGGGAGGACGCCGGTCTCCGCACTGCTCTGGGTCACTCGTAGATCCCTTCGAGCTGCCAACGACCGTCGGTGTGGGTGAGGAGCACCGCGATCGGCTCCCCGCCCGGCTCGGTGGCGCGCTCATCAGCCCCGGTGGTCCGGCTGCTGGGTTCGGCGTCGAGCACCGCCTGCACGCGGATGCCGGATCGGCTCTGTTCCGGCGCCCACCAGCGCTCCTCCACCGGCCACGGACCCGCCCAGGACAATAAGCGCCGCGGCGGGCGCCCGTTCACCGCCACGCGGTACGGGACGGCGGTGAGCACCCCCCGCCCGGTCACCGCCACCATGGCGCCGGTGTCGTCGAGCACCTCGGCGGGCAGCGGGCGCAGCGGCACCCGGGACGGCGACGGCGCGGGCAACCGCCCTGGCCAGGACGGACCGGCGGGCGAGGCGGGAGCGCGCACCGGGGTGGTGTCGTCCCCCCAGGGCACCAGGCGAACCTGATCGGCCGGGCCGCGGCCGCCTTCGAGCACCCCGGTGAGCACCGCGTCCGGCCCGAGCATTCCCTGTACGCGCACCAGCGCCCGCCCGGCCCGCTCGTCGTCCTCCCCCGACTCGCCCCACAACCCACGCTGCAGCGCCTGGCCGCCGACGACCTCCTCGGGCACCAGGTGCAGGACCGTGATCCCCGCACTGGGCCGCGGACCACCGGAGGACAGCCAGCCGTCGAGCTGCCAGCGCACCCGGTCGGCGATGCCGGACGCGGTCAGCGGCTCGGCGCAGCGCCACACCCGGTGCAGTTCCTCGCCCGCCTCGGTGCGCGCGCTCACCCCGAGCCGGATGCAGGCGAGCCCGCGGGCGGCCAGTGCGGCGTGCAACTCCTCCGCGGGCTCCCGGGAGGCGAACGCCGCCGCGTCGATCCGGTCCACCGGCGGGTCGAGCCTGCGCAGGACGGTGAGATCGGCAGGCGGGCGACGACGGGCCAGCGGACGCTCGTCGAGCCCGCCAGCCAGCCGGTGTGCGCGCACCCCTTCGGGGCCGAACCGGGAGGCGACCGCGTCCACGGGCAGCGCGGCGAACGCTCCGAGCGTGCGCAGCCCGAGCCGGTGCAGCAGATCCACCAGCGCGCCGCGGTCCGCCCCGGCGGCGGGCTGGTGCAGCTCACCGATCCCCAGCGGAGCCAGGAAACCGGCTGACCCGCCCGCGGGGACCAGCACCCCCCGATGGGCGGCCAGCGTCGCGGCGAACATGCCGTCGGCGACGCCGATCTGGCATTCCACCCCGGTCGCCGCGGCGATCGCGTCGACGATCCGCTCCGCGACGGCGGCCGCACTGCCGAAGTACCGGACCGGCCCCCTGGCAGGCACCGCGGTCAGGCCGGGGCGCACCACCTCCACCCCGGGCACCAGCGCCTCGACCGCGGCCACCACGGGTTCGAAGGCGCGCGCGTCCCGGTCCGGGTCGTCGCCCAGCACGGCGAGGTCGGGACAGCGGCCCTGTGCCTCACGTCGGCGTTGCCCCCGGCGGACACCCTGCGCACGGGCAGCCGCCGAACAGGCCACCACCCGGTTTGCCGCCACCACCGCGACCGGATGGTGCGCGGGGATGCGCTCGGCGGCCGCGCCCGCCACCACGGGCCAGTCCGGGCACCACGCCATGACCACCCGCGCGGGCCCCGCCGCCACAGCCGGAGCGGATTCCGCGGAATCTTGAGAGGGCGCGACCGTCATCTCAGCCCACCGCCCTGATCGTCGACACCTGCTCGGCGGACCCGGCGGGCTGCGCGGGCGCCGACGCGACCGGCCCGCCGGGCCCGGGCAGCAGCAACCGGGCACTGCGGCGACGGGCCGCCGCACCGCGCCCGCCCGCGCGCACCACGACCGCACGACAGCGCAGCCGGCCGTACCCGGCCTCCGCGCCGAACCACGCCTCGGTGCGGCACTCCAGGTCCACATCGGCTCCCGGCCACTGCCCCAGCGCAAGCAGCACCGATCCGCGCTGCCGTGCCCTGGCGGCCAGCGACCGCCGCGCCCCGGACGGCATGCGGTCCGCACCGGCGAGCGCCACCAGGCCCACTCCGTCCAGCAGGGCGGCGGCCACCCGCGCCGGCTCCGGCCCTGGCCGGGGAACCAGCGCCAGGCGCCGCACCGCCACCCCTGCTTCGGCGGCGGCGAGCACCCCGAGATCGCCGACCCCGATCACGGCCGCCCACGACCCCTGTGCGGTGGCCGCGGCCAGCAGCGCCAGCAGCAGCGCGGTCGAGCCGCGCACCGCGACCACCGAACCGGGCCGCAGCCCGTCGCCGGGCAGCAACGCCGACAGCGGCTCGGCCACCGGGAACGACGGCCTGCCACCCGGCACGTCGAGCCGGTCGGCCAGCTCCGAAGCGGCGGTCACCTGGGCAAGGGCTCGCACATCCCCCATCCGGCCGTCTCCTCCCGGCAGAGGCGCGGACCTGCCCGCACGACGCGAGCGGCACCCGCACACCTGGATCCGCCGCGGGGAAGGCAGCGTGATCGAACGTATGTTCGAGTGATTCCAGTGAACCCGAGGGGGCACGCCCAGTCAAGACCGGGTCACGTCACGGCGGCGAGACGGACACCACCACCGGCAGCTCCGGATGCAGGTCCCGGATCGGGACCACCCTCCTGCCCAGCGGGACGATCGCCAGCGGAACCATCTTGAACGACGCGAACCCGAACGGGATGCCGATGATCGTCAGGCACAGCAGCAGGCCGAAGACCACCTGCGCGAGCGCCAGCCACCATCCGGCGACGATGAGCCACAGCAGGTTCGCCAGGAAGATCAGCACCGGCGCGCTGGTCTCCCGATCGACGACGACCCGCCCGAACGGCCAGATCGCGTACCCGGCCAGCCGGAACGCGGCGATCCCGAACGGGATGGTGACGATGAGCAGGAAACTCACGATCCCGGCCACCGCGTAGCCGAGCGCGAGCCACAGCCCGGCGAGCAGGAACCACAGAATGTTCCCCACGGTCCGCATGCCGCACCATTCTCCGGGTCGAACTCCCGGCCGGGCCTCACCTACCCCGGGTGAGAGCCGCCGGGTTCAGTGCGCGAAATGCCGCGTACCGGTGAGGTAGAGCGACGCCCCGGCGGCCTCGGCGGCGGCGATCACCTCGCCGTCGCGGACCGAGCCCCCGGGCTGCACCACGGCGCGGACCCCGGCCTCGAGCAGCGTCTCCAGCCCGTCCGGGAACGGGAAATAGGCGTCGGAGGCGGCCACCGCACCGGCCGCCCGGTCACCCGCGCGGGTCACCGCGAGCCGCGCCGCGTCCACCCGGTTCACCTGCCCCATGCCGACGCCGACGGTGGCCTCGCCCGCGGCGAGCAGGATGGCGTTGGAGCGCACCGCACGGCAGGCCCGCCAGGCGAAGGCCAGGTCGGCCAGCGTCGCGTCGTTCACCGGCTCGCCGGTGGCCAGCGTCCAGGAGGACGGGTCGTCACCGGGCGCGTCCAGCACGTCCCGGCTCTGCAGCAGCAGCCCACCCGAGACCGCGCGCAGCTCGGCGCCGACCCGGTGCGGCGCCTCGGCCACCAGCAGCCGCACGTTCTTCTTGCGCGCCAGCACGTCCAGCGCACCGTCCGCATAGGACGGTGCGACCACGACCTCGGTGAAGATGTCCGCGACCTGCTCGGCGAACTCCACGGTGACCTCGCGGTTCACCGCGATCACCCCGCCGAAGGCGCTCACCGGGTCGCAGGCGTGCGCCCTGCGGTGCGCATCGGCCACGTCGCCCGCCGAGGACACCGCGATGCCACAGGGGTTGGCGTGCTTGATGATCGCGACGCAGGCGGCGTCATGGTCGTGCGCGGCGCGCCAGGCGGCGTCCGCGTCGACGTAGTTGTTGTACGACATCTCCTTGCCGTGCAGCTGCCGCGCGCCGGCCAGCCCGCCGACGGGGCCGTGCCCGGAGGTGTAGAGCGCGGCCCGCTGATGCGGGTTCTCCCCGTAGCGCAGCACCGAGGACCGCCGCCACGAGGCGCCGACCCACGACGGGAACGGCGAGTCGGCGCTGTCCCCGGCGGACTCACCCGGCGAGACTGCCGAGCCCATCCAGGAGGCCACCGCGATGTCGTAGTCCGCGGTGTGCCGGAACGCCGCGACGGCCAGCCCCTGGCGCTGGGCCAGGGTGAACCCGCCCGCCCGCACGGTGTCGAGCACCTCGGCGTACCGGGCGGGGTCCACCACCACCGCCACCGAGCCGTGGTTCTTCGCCGCCGCCCTGATCATCGCCGGGCCGCCGATGTCGATCTGCTCGATGCACTCGGCCGGCCCCGCCCCGGAGGCGACCGTCGCCTCGAACGGATAGAGGTTCACCACCAGCAGGTCGAACGCCGCGATGTCCAGCGACTCCAGCTGCGCCAGGTGCTCGGGACGGCGGGTGTCGGCGAGCAGCCCGGCGTGCACTCCCGGGTGCAGCGTCTTGACCCGTCCGTCCAGGCACTCCGGGAACCCGGTCACCTCCTCGACCGGGGTCACCGGCACGCCCGCCTCGGCGATCCGGGCCGCCGTCGAACCGGTCGAGACGAGCTGCACGCCCGCCGCGTGCAGGCCGGTCGCCAGCTCGACCAGGCCGTCCTTGTCCGATGCGCTCAGCAGCGCCCTGCGGACAGCCTTGCGATCGTCGGCAGTCAGATCTTGAGCAGTCACGGAAGCGAGAC
>DASXOL010000049.1:0-10041 GCA_036494295.1 Pseudonocardiaceae bacterium | reverse complement strand
ACCAGGTGCAGCGAGGTGAGCGGGCGGGCGAGCCACGCGGTGAGCCGGTCGCGTGCTGCGGCCAGCCGAGCAGGCGGGCCGCCCTGCCGGGCGGTGGAGCGGCCACTCACCGGGGCGCACCCCCGTTCCGGGTCGGCTCGGCCGGTTCGGCGGGCAGCGCGGCCACCGCGGCGGCGAAGGCGCTGCCGCGGTGCGCGTAGTCGGTGAACATGTCCATCGACGCCGCGGCCGGAGCGAGCAGCACGACGTCGCCTGGGCGCGCCAGGCTCGCCGCGGCGGCCACCACCTCGGTCATGGCGTCATCGTCTCCTGAATCCACCGTGCGGACCGGGAGATCGGGTGCGTGTCGCGCCAGTGCCGCGGCGATCGCCGCGCGATCGGCACCGAGCAGCACCGCGCCGACCAGCCGCTCCCGGGTGTCCGCGATCAGGTCGTCCACGTCGGCGCCCTTGAGCAGGCCGCCCGCGATCCACACCACCCGCGGGTGGGCGAGCAGCGCGGCGCGCGCGGCATGCGGATTGGTGGCCTTCGAGTCGTCGACGTAGTGCACACCCGCGCGCACGCCCACCGGCACGCCGCGGTGCCCGCCGGGGGTGAAGGCGCGAAGCCCCTGCGCGACCGCGGACGCGGGCACGCCGACCGAGCGGGCCAGCGCGGCCGCGGCGAGCGCGTTGGCCACGTTGTGCGAGCCCGCGGGCCGGACCTCGGCGACGGGGGCCAGTTCGGTCCCGGTATCGCCGCTGCCGAACGCCCGGTCGACCAGCGCGCCGGAGCGGATCCCGAGCTGGCCGGGCGCCGGGTCGGCGAGGGTGAAGCCGACACCGCCGCGCCCGGCGGCGAGCCGGCTGGACCACGCGTCGTCGAGGTTGAACACCGCGGTGGTGCCGGGGCCGTAGACGCTGCCCTTGTCCGCGGCGTAGCCGGCCATCGAGCCGTGCCAGTCCAGGTGGTCGGCGGAGACGTTGAGCACCGCCGCCGCCCGCGGGTCCAGCCCGCGCGACCAGTGCAGCTGGAACGACGACAGCTCGACGGCCAGCACCCGGTGGCCCGCCAGCACCGCGTCGAGCACGGGCAGGCCGATGTTCCCGCAGGCCACCGCGTCCAGTCCGGCCGCGTGCAGCATCGCCTGGAGCATCCCGACCGTGGTGGTCTTGCCGTTCGTGCCGGTGACCACCAGCCACTCGGCCGGCGGGGTGTCCGTCCTGGCGAGGTCGACCCAGCGGGCCAGCGCGACATCGCCGACCACCGGCACGTCCGCCTCCCGTGCGGCCACCATGAGCGGCGCGTCGGGTCGGAACCCCGGGCTGGTCACCACCAGGTCGGTGCCCGGCGGCGGGCTGGTGAGCGCCGTCTCGGTCCGCACGCCCGCCGCGGCCAGCCCGGTCTCGGCCAGCGCATGGAGCTGGGCGGCCGAGGAGTCGGTGACCGTGACCTCGGCGCCCCACTCGCGCAGCACCCTGGCCGCCGAGACACCGGTGACCCGCGCCCCCGCGACCAGCACCCTGGCACCGGCCAGGTCGGCCGCGGTGGTGACCACCCTGCGCACCTGTCTCACCCGCCGGCCAGGCCAAGCCACTCGCTGTAGAACACGCCCGCGCCCAGCGCGCAGCAGATGCCCGCGAGGAGCCAGAACCTGATGATCACGGTCGTCTCGGCCCAGCCGGCCAGCTCGAAGTGGTGGTGGAACGGCGCCATCCGGAACAGCCGCCGCCGCACCGTGCGGAACACCGCCACCTGCATCACCACCGACAGCGCCTCCACCACGAACAGCCCGCCGATGACGACCAGCAGCAGTTCGGTGCGGGTCACCACGGACAGCCCGGCCAGCAGCCCGCCGATGGCCAGCGACCCGGTGTCGCCCATGAAGATCTTGGCGGGGGCCGCGTTCCACCACAGGAAACCGATGCAGCCCCCCACCGCGGCGGCGGCCACCACCGCCACGTCGAGCGGATCACGCACCGTGTAGCAGCCCGGGATCGCCTCCAGCCGGCAGTTCTGGCTGTACTGCCAGAAGGACACGATGATGTACGTGGCGAGCACCATGGCCGCCGATCCCGCGGCCAGCCCGTCCAGCCCGTCGGTGAGGTTCACCGCGTTCGACCACGCGGACACCAGCAGGTAGCTGAAGACCACGAACCCGACCACGCCGAAGGACACCACGGTGATGTCCCGCACGAAGGACAGATGGGTCGACGCCGGGGTGATGCCCTCGCCGTCGGCGAAGTTGACCGCCAGGATCGCGAAGACCACCGCGGCGACGAGCTGCCCGATCAGCTTGGCGGTCTTGTTCAGGCCCAGGTTGCGCTGTCTTCGGATCTTGATCAGGTCGTCGAGGAAGCCGACGACGCCGAGCACCGTGGTGAGCATCAGCACCAGCAGCGCCGACGCGGTCATCCCGCCGTGCGTCACGGTGAGGTGCGCGACCAGGTAGCCGGTCCACAGCGCGAGCAGGATGGCGACCCCGCCCATGGTGGGCGTGCCCCGCTTGCTCTGGTGGCTCTGCGGGCCCTCCTGCCTGATCTCCTGCCCGAAGCCCTGCCGCGCGAACAGCCGGATCAGGTAAGGGGTGAACAGGATGGAGGCCAGTAAGGCGACCCCGGCGGCTACCAGGATGCTGCTCACTGGCTGCTTCTCCTCTCCTGGGTGAGCTGTGGGCCGAGCAGACCGTCCGCGATCCGCTCCAGTCCGAAGGCCCGCGAGGCCTTCACCAACACGACGTCGCCGGATGCGAGTTCATCACGAAGCGTCTCGAGGGCTGCGGGCACGTCGCGGACCAGGACCGCCTCGCCGGTCGCCCCGGCGTCGCGGGCCGCCGCGCAGATCGGCTCCGCCTGCTCACCCACCACGAGCAGCCGGTCCACTCCCAGCCGCGCCGCGAGCGATCCGATGTCCCGGTAGGCGGGCAGCTCCGCGTCGCCGAGCTCGCCGAGCGGGCCGAGCACCGCCCAGGTCCGCCGGTCCGCGGCGGCCATCGCCACCAGGGTCTTCAGTGCCGCGGCCACCGACTCGGGATTGGCGTTGTACGCGTCGTTCACCACCGTCACACCGTCGTCGCGCTCGGTGACCTCCATGCGCCACCGCGACGCGGGCAGGTAGCCGTCGAGCACCGCGGCGATCCCGGCCGGGGTGGCGCCGAGCTCCAGTGCCACCGCCGCGGCGGCGAGCGCGTTGGACACCTGGTGCTCACCCGGCACCGCGAGCTGGACCCGGGCCTGGCCACCCGGGCTGACGAGGCGGAACGACGCCCGGCCGCGGTCGTCCAGTTCGACGTCGGCGGCGCGCACATGGGCGGTGGCCGAGCGGCCGAAGCGGACCACCCGCGCGGCGGTGCGCCGGTCCATCGCGGCCACCGCCTCGTCGTCGGCGTTGAGCACCGCGATCCCGGTGTCCGGCAGCGCCTCGACCAGCTCGCCCTTCGCGGTGGCCACCGCGGCGCGGGAGCCGAACTCGCCGAGATGCGCCGAGCCGACGTTGAGCACCACGCCGATCGTCGGCGGCGCCACCCGGCACAGCGCGGCCACGTGGCCCGGGCCGCGGGCGGAGAGCTCCAGCACCAGGTGCCGGGTGCGCTGATCGGCCCGCAGCGCGGTCCACGGGTGGCCGATCTCGTTGTTGAACGAGCCGGGCGGCGCGACGGTGGGACCCAGCGGGGCCAGCAGCGCGGCCACCATGTCCTTGGTGGACGTCTTGCCCGACGAGCCGGTCAGCCCGACCACGTGCAGGCCGGCGGGCGTCCCGCTGAGCTGGTCCACTACCGCACGCGCCAGCCGGCCCAGCGCGGCCAGCACCGCGGCGCCCGCTCCGTCCACATCGGCCGCCAGCGCGTAGGCGGTGGACGCCGGGCCGGTGGCGGGCGGCGCGATCACCGCGGGCGCGTCGACCGGGCGCCCGGCCAGCACTCCCGCGGCCCCGGCGGCCAGCGCCGCGGACGCGAAGTCGTGCCCGTCGACCCGTTCGCCGGGCACCGCGACGAACAGCCCGCCCGGTCCGATCGCGCGGGAGTCGAACTCGACACCCCCGCTGACCAGCTCGTCCCCTTCGCCGCGGTGCACCACGCCGCCCACCGCGGCGGCCACCTCGGCCAGCGTCATCGGGATCATCGCGCGCCCCGCTTGGCCAGTGCGGCGGCGAGCACCTCGACGTCGGAGAACGGATGGGTGACCTCGCCCACCCGCTGTCCGCTCTCGTGCCCCTTGCCGGCCACCACCACCGCGTCCCCGGGCCGGGCCTCGGTGACCGCGTACTCGATCGCGGCGGCCCGGTCACCGATCTCGACAACCTCGGCGGAACCGCGGCGCGCGCCGTCCAGCATGGCCGCGCGGATCGCCGCCGGATCTTCGTTGCGCGGGTTGTCGTCGGTCACCACCAGCAGGTCCGCCCTGGCCGCCGCCTCCGCGCCCATCACCGGGCGCTTGGCGACATCCCGGTCGCCGCCGCACCCCAGCACGATCAGCACCCGGGCGCCAACGTCGCGGACGCCACTGACCTGCTCGCGCACCGCGTCGAGCAGCGCGGCCACCGCGGCCGGCTTGTGCGCGTAGTCGACCACGGCGAGGAAGTCCTGGCCGGCGTCCACGCGCTGCATCCGGCCCGGCACCTCCGCGCTGCCGATGCCCTCGGCCAGCCGCGCCGGATCGGCTCCCGCCGCGTAGCCGACGGCCAGCGCGACCAGCGCGTTGGTGACGTTGAAGACTCCGGGCAGCCGCAGCGTCACCGGCAGCGAGAGCCCGTCGGGGCCGTGCGCCACGAAGCGCTGGACGCCGCCGTCGCCCACGGTGAGGTCACCGGCCCGCCAGGCGGCCTCATCCGTGCGGGACACGGTGATCGTGTCGGGAGTGACCAGCCTTCTGCCCCATTCGTCGTCCACGCAGACCACTTCGGACACGGCGCGGCCGTCGAAGAGCGCCGCCTTGGCCGCGAAGTAGTCCTCCATGTCATGGTGGAAGTCCAGGTGGTCCTGGGAGAGGTTGGTGAACGCCGCCACCGCGAACCGCGTGCCCGCCACCCGGCCCAGGGCCAGCGCGTGGCTGGAGACCTCCATCGGCAGGTGGGTCACCCCGCGCTCGACCATCAGCGCCAGCAGCGCCTGCAGATCCGGGGCCTCCGGGGTGGTGAACGTGCTCGGCAGCACCATGTCGCCGATCCGCGCCTGCACCGTGCCGAGCAGGCCGGTCGCGGCTCCCGCGGCGCGCAGTCCGGCTTCGAGCAGGTAGCTGGTGGTGGTCTTGCCGGAGGTGCCGGTGATGCCGAGGACGGCCATGCGGGCGGCCGGCTCGCCGTAGATGCGGGCGGCGAGCTCACCGACCACGGTGCGCGGTTCGGGGTGCACCAGCAGCGGCACCGCCACCCCCGCCAGCGTGGCGCGCTGCGCCCCTTCCGGATCGGTCAGCAGCGCGGCGGTCCCCGCGTTCACCGCGGCCGCGGCGAAGTCGGCGCCGTGCGGCCTGCCCGGGGTGAGGCTGCGCAGCGCGGCGAACAGGTCACCGGGACGGACCTGCTGGGCACGCAAGGTCACTCCGGTGACAACCGTGTCGCCCGGCGGCCCCGAGATGGTGGCGCCGACCGGCGCGGCGAGCGCGGTAACCGGGATCGGCGCGGTGTACGACGGCCGCAGCGGCGTGTCGGTCAGAGAGGGAGTCAAGGGGCGGTCACGGTCCGGATGTCGGGGGCAGGGGTCGGGTTCGGGCTCTGCCGAGCGCGGTGCGCGGGCCGGCCCTCGGGTCGGCCGGGCGCTGCGCGCAGGAAGGCTACCGGCGTGCTGATCGTGGTCCGGGGTGGACCCTCCACCACGGCATCATCGCCGCGGGCCGGGCATATCGGGAGACCATTCGCGCGGCCGAGCCGGTCGCGAAGCGGGGATGCGAGGCCATTCGAACTAGTGGTCGACCGTGAGGGTGGCGTACGGGGTGGGCGTCGGCGAGGTCGGGATCTGGTAGCGCTGCGCCAGGTAGGAGGCGATGTCGTGGAACAGCGGCGCGGCGCTGCCGGTGCCCGGGTCGTCCAGCATGATCCCGACCACGAAGCGCGGGTTGTCCGCGGGCAGGATCCCGGCGAAGGTGATCCAGTAGTTCGAGTCGCTGTAGCAGCCGCAGGCGGGATCGACCTGCTGGGCGGTGCCGGTCTTGCCCGAGATCTGGTAGCCGTCCAGCGCCGCCTGCGAGCCCGTTCCCCGCTGCTGGCCCGGCGCCTTCTGCGTCACGGCGCGCAGCATGTCGCGCACCGTCTTGGCGGTCTGCGGGCTCACCACCCGGACGCCCGGCGGCCGGGGCGTCTCGGTCCGCGTCCCGTCCGGCGCGATCTGCGCCTTGATCGCCCTCGGCGGGATCCGCACCCCGTCGTTGGCGATCGCCTGGTACATCCCCGCCATCTGCAGCACCGTCATGGACAGGCCCTGGCCGATGGGCAGGTTGGCGAACGTGCTGCCGGACCACTGCGACCGCGGCGGCACCCGCCCCGCGCTCTCCCCGGGCAGCCCGACGCCGGTGGGCTGGCCGAGGCCCATCCGCTTGACCATGTCCATGAACCGGTCCGGGCCGACGCGCTGCGCGGTCAGCAGCGTGCCGATGTTGGACGAACGGGCCAGCACCCCGGTGAACGTCAGGTCGATGACACCGTGTGACCACGCGTCCGAGATGGTCCGGTCGGCCACCCTGAGCTGACCGGGCACCCGGATGACGGTGTCCGGCCGGACGATGCCGTCCTGGATCGCGGCGGCCGCGGTGATCACCTTGTTCACCGAGCCGGGCTCGTAGGGCGCCGACACCGCGGGGTTCGCCAGCTGCTCCGGGGTGACCGACTGCAGGTTGTTCGGGTCGAAGGTGGTGGCGTTGGCCATCGCGTAGACCTCGGCGGTGTGCGCGTCGAGCACCACCGCGCTGCCCCCCTTGGCGTGGTACTTCCGCGCGTAGTCGCCGAGCATCTGCTGCAGCGTGTACTGCAGGTCGGAGTCCAGGGTCAGTTCCAGGCCCGAGCCGGGCACCGGTGGGCGGACCGCGCGCTCACTGCCGGGGATCACCGCGTCGGACCCCTCGGCGGTGTCCACCACGCGTCTGCCGTCGGCGCCCGCCAGCAGCGTGTCCTCGGAGTTCTCCAGCCCCACCAGGCCGCGCACCTTGCGCTCGTCGGCGCGCCAGTTGGCCACCCCGAGCACGTTGGCGGCCAGCTCACCGCCCGGGTACTGCCGCACCTCCCGGTACTCCGCGCTGACCTCGGGGAAGCTGTCCTTGATCGCCCTGGCCTGGTTCGGCTCGACGAGCGGCGCCAGCAGCACGGTGGTGTTGTCGCTGTTCAGCTTGGCCAGTACGTCCTGCTCGGAGACCAGCGGGCCGAGCACCTCGGCGACCCGGTGGGCCAGTGCCCGCTTGTGCGCCTCCGGATCGGCGTGCGCGGCGCGCTGCTCCTGGTCGATCCGCTTCGGCTGGGCGTACAGCGCACGGGCCGCCACGCTGAACGCCAGCGGGCTGCCGTTGCGGTCGGTGATCGCGCCCCGCTCGGCAGGCAGCACCTGCGGCGTGGTGCGCTGCCCGGCGGCCTGCGCGGACAGCGTCGCGGCCTCCACACCCTGCACCTGCACCAGCTTGACCCCGGCGAGCACCAGCGCGAGGACGAGCAGCGCTCGGGCCAGCCGCACCCGCCTGCGCCCCGAGTCGGAGCCGGCCGCACCACGCCGGGGCCGGGCAGGGCGCGACGGGCGACGCGTTCCCGGGCGGGTGGTGGTCGACCCGCGCATCAGGCGCCGCCGGGCACCGCGGCAGGCGCTGACGGAAGCTGGGCGGGAGCGGGTGCGGCCTGGGCGGCGGCCGCGGGCGGCGAATTGCCGGGCGCCGGGTTGCCGGGCGCCGGGTTGCCGGGCGCAGGGCTCGCGGGCGCCGGGGCGACCGGCTGCGGGCTGGTCGGCGGCCGGCCGGCCGGCGCCGGGCCGGCCGGCAGCGGGCTCGCGGGCGGCGCGGATCCGACCGCCTGATGCGGCTTGCCCACCATGGTCACGGCGCCGTTCGGTGCGACCAGCAGCCGGGCCGGGTCACCTGCCGGGACCATGCCCAGTTCCCGTGCCCGGCGCGCGAGCTCGGGCGCGGTCTCGAGACCGGCCACCTCGCGGCTGAGCTGCTCGGAGCGTTCGGCCAGGTTCCTCGCCGTGTCCTGGGCGCTCTGCAACCGGTAGGAGTCCCCCGCGGCGGCGGTGGAGAGCCAGAGCGTGGCCACCAGCGAGATCGCCAGCAGCACCATCACCAGCACCACGAACGGGGTCGAACCGACCGGAGCCGCGCTCACCCGTGCGGGGGGCGCCCCGCCGGTGCGCTGCGCGCGTCGCGCGTAGGCCCGCTGGACCGCGGCGGATCGGGTCCGTTCGGGGGTGTTCCGGCGGCGGTGTGGGGCGGTCGTCGTGCTGCGCGGCGGTGCCACCGAGGGAGCCGTCACGAGGTCACCTCCATACGGGCCGATGCGTGAGCTGGTGCGATGCGCTCTGCCGCGCGGAGCCGCACCGAAGCGGCCCGCGGGTTGGTCTCGATCTCGGTCGGGTCGGCCTGCTCGGCGCCCCGGGTGAGGACCCGGAACTCGGGGCCGTGCCCCGGCAGCTCCACGGGCAGGTCCAGCGGCGTGTGCGACACCGAGCGGCCGGCGATGGCCCGCTTGACGATCCGGTCCTCCAGCGAGTGGTAGGACATGGCGACCAGCCGCCCACCCATGGCCAGCGCGTCGAGCGCGGCGGGGATCGCCGGGCGCAGCGCGCCGAGTTCGTCGTTGACCTCGATCCGCAACGCCTGGAAGGTCCGCTTGGCCGGATGCCCGCCGTGGCGGCGGGTCGCGGCGGGCACGCTCCGGTAGATGAGCTCGACCAGGCGGGCCGCGGTGTCGAAGGGCCGCCGGTCCCGCTCGGCGACGATCGCCGCGGCGATCCGGCCGGCGAAGCGCTCCTCGCCGTACTCCCGCAGCACCCGGGCCAGCTCGGCCTTGGGATAGGTGTTCAGCACATCCGCGGCGGTGCGCCCGGCGCCGGCGTCCATCCGCATGTCCAGCGCCGCGTCGCGGGAGTAGGAGAAGCCCCGCTCGGCGGCGTCGAGCTGCAGGGAGGAGACGCCGAGGTCGAACAGCACGCCGTCCACCTGCGGGTAGCCCAGCCGCGGCAGCACCTCGGGGATCTGGTCGTAGACCGCGTGCACCAGGTGGGTGCGCCCGGCGTGGCCGCGGAGCCGGTCGGCTGCCAGGTCCAGCGCCTGCGGGTCGCGGTCCAGGCCGATCAGGGTGAGCGCGGGATGCGCCTCGAGCAGCGCCAGCGAATGCCCGCCCAGCCCCAGCGTGGCGTCCACCAGCACCGCGGGTCGGCCGGCGAGCGCGGGTGCGAGCAGGTCCAGGCACCGGGCCAGCAGGACAGGTGTGTGCCGGGGTGAACCGGCGGCCGCGGCCTCACCGGGCGGGCGATCGGCCACCGTTGGCCTCCCTCCGCTCACACCCAACCCCCCTTCAGCGCCCACGGTCCTCTGCTGCCCCTCACGAGGCCGCCCCCCATACGAGTCCCCTCCCGGTGCCGCCAGGTCTCCGCCCGGTGCGAAGGTCCTGGCGCCGGGGAAGGTGCGTCAGGGCCCTGCTGGTCCGTGGCTATCGGGTGTCCTTGCACATCGGAGTCGGTGCGCATCGGACGGAGGCCTCGCGGCATCGGACGGGACGCTGCCCGTGGGCAGCCCGCCCGGTCAGAAGATCCCGGGCAGTACCTCCTCCTGCGCCTGGGCGTAGGACTCCTCGTGTTCCTCCAGGTAGCGCTCCCACGCGGCGCCGTCCCAGATCTCCAGCCGGTTGATCGCCCCGATCACCACGCAGTCCTTGCTCAGGCCTGCGTAGCGGCGCAGTTCGGCCACGATCGAGATGCGGCCCTGCCCATCCGGCCGCTGTTCGTCGGTGCCGGCGAACAGGTAGCGCTGGTAGGCGCGCACCGCTTCGTTGGTCAGCGGCGCCTGGGCCACCTTGCGGGCCATCTCTTCGAACTCCGCGCGTGGAAAGACGTAGAGGCAGTGATCTTGTCCCTTGGTGATCATCAGCCCCCCT
>DASXOL010000048.1:0-6595 GCA_036494295.1 Pseudonocardiaceae bacterium | reverse complement strand
ATCCCAGCGGGGGTCTGCTGTCGTTGAAGGCGTTCCGGAACGGGGTTTGTGGTCCTTGAAGAGCCCCCAACCACGTCAGGCAGTGGCGAAGCAGCCGAGTGTCGTGTCGGGGTGGATGCCGGAAAAGCAGCGCTCCCAGATCCCGTAGTAGAGGATCTCCTCCTCGCTGCGCAGCGCCCAGCTGTGCGGCGGGTACTCGTTGACGCTCTCGGTGTCGGCCGCTTCGGCCTTCTCCTTGGCCAGCTTGGCGAGCACCTCGCCGGCCCCGGAGCCGTCACCGAACTGCTCCTTGCTGCGCCAGAGCAGCTCCTCGGGCAGCCAGCCGGTGAACGCCTCGCGCAGCATCGCCTTCTCCGGACGACCGCCGGTGAGCATCTTCCACTCCGGCGGCAGCGCCAGCGCGGTGCGCACCACGCCGGTGTCCAGGAACGGCTCGCGGGCCTCCAGGCCGAAGTACATCGTGGTGCGGTCGCAGCGTTGCAGGTTCAGGTGGTGCAGCTGTTCCAGGCTGCGGACCAGCTCGGCGTGCAGCGCGTCCGGGTCCTCGTACTCCTTGGCGTGCACGTAGCTGTAGCCGGCGTAGAGCTCGTCGGCGCCCTCGCCGGTGAGCACCACCTTGACCTTCTTCGCGGCTTCGCGCGCCAGCATCAGGTTCGGCACCGAGCTGCGCACCAGGGCCGGGTCGTAGTGCTCGATCACCTCGACGGAGTGGTCCAGCTCCTCGTTGATCATCTCCGGGGTGGCGACCACCTCGTGGTGGTCGCTGCCGATGTACTCGGCGACCCGCCGGGCGGCGATCAGGTCGCCGCTGTTCTCGGTGCCGACCGCGAAGGTGGGCAGCACCATGCCGCGCCGCCGGGTGTACTCCGCGGCGATCGCGGCGACGATGGCCGAGTCCAGCCCGCCGGACAGGAAGACCCCCACCTCGACGTCGCTCATCATCCGGCGCTGCACGGACAGCACCAGCGAGTCCCTGATCTTGGCCAGCACACCGTCGTCCCAGGTCGGGTGATGGACCCGGCGGGCCGGCCGGACCCCCACCGGCACCGAGTCGGCGTAGCGCACCACGCCGGTCGCCGAGGTCCACAGGCAACCGGGCGGGAACGACTGCACCCGCGGGCGGTCCTCCGGGTCGAAGGCGCGCAGCTCGCTGGCGAACATCGTGGTCTTCGAGTCGTCGATCCAGTACAGCGGTTTGACGCCGACCGGGTCGCGGGCCACCAGCCCGTCGCCCGCCTCGGTGACCATCGCCAAGGCGAACATGCCGGTGAGCTCGGCGACCGAGGCAGGCCCGTCGCGCATCACCAGGTGCAGCGCCGCCTCGGTGTCCGAACGGGTCTTGAGGATCCCGGGTGGCAGCCGGGCGCTGAGGTCCTCGTGGTTGTAGATCTCGCCATTGCCCACGATCCACGCGGTGTTGTCCGCGTTGGCCAGCGGCTGCCTGCCGCGGCTCACGTCCACAATGGAAAGTCGCTGATGGCCCAGCCAGGCGTTGTCGAGTACCAGATCACCGGTGTCGTCCGGTCCCCGATGCTGGATCCGGTTGAGCATACGTTCGCACTTGTCGGCGTCGACCTGCCCGAAGGCTGCGACTATCCCGCACATGGGTAATCACCCTCTCCGCCCGCCCATTTAACTAGCTACGGCGGCCGACTACCCACGAATGGAGAGCTTGCTCACTGTTCGAGGACGACCTTGCCGCTGGCCCGGCGTTCCTCGAGCTCGGCGACGGCCTCGGCGGCCCGCTCCAGCGGGTAGGAGTTGCCCTGCGGCGGGTCCAGCGCGCCCGACTCCAGGTGAGGGAGCAGCTCGGACCACTGTTGTTGCAAGTAGTGTGGCCTGCCCAGGGCAAAGGCGCCCCAGCCGACACCGCGAACGTCGATGTTGTTCAGCAGCAGCCGGTTCACCTTGACGGTGGGGATCTCGCCACCGGTGAAACCCAGCACGAGCAGTCGTCCCTCCGGAGCCAGGCTGCGCAGCGAATCGGTGAAGCGGTCCCCGCCGACCGGGTCGAGCACCACGTCGACGCCGCGGCCACCGGTCAGCTCGCGCACCACGGGCAGGAACCCCTCGGCGTCGACGACATCGTCGGCACGCGCCTTGCGGGCCACCTCGCCCTTCGCCGCGGTGGACACGACCGCGATCACGTGCGCGCCGAGCGCCTTCGCCACCTGGATGCCCGCGGTGCCGACGCCGCCGGCCGCGCCGTGCACCAGCACGGTCTCCTCCGGGCGCAGCTGTCCCCTGCGCATCAGGGCGAACTGCACCGTGAGGTAGTTCATCGGCAGCCCGGCTCCGGAGGCGAAGGACAGCTGGTCCGGAAGTGCGAACACCATGTCCGCGTCGACGGCGACCTGCTCGGCGAAGCCACCGAGGCCGCTGAACGCGGCGACCCGGTCACCGGGGCGGACCTGGGCGTCCGCCGGTGCCTCCAGCACGACGCCCGCGATCTCCGAGCCGGGCACGAACGGCAGCTCCGGCTTCATCTGGTAGCGCCCGCGGGTGAGCAGCGCGTCGGGGAAGGTGACGCCGGAGGCCTTGATGTCCACCAGCACCTGGCTGCTTCCGCGCTGCGGAGCGGCGATGTCGGCCACCTCGAGCGCCCCGGGGCCGTCCAGCCGCACCACCTGCACTGCACGCATGCTCTCTCCTCGATCACGTAGCTTCGGTCGCCGACACTAGCCGGGCCCGATGCTGTCACCTTTGCCGCTGTCGCCGTCAGTGTCGTTCTCGCCGTCAGTGTCGTTGTCGGGATCGGTGTTGTCGGCGATCCGAACGGCCAGCAGGGCGACGTCGTCGAACGGCGGTGCTCCGCCGAGCAGTTCGTCGCACAGATCGTCCAGGCCCGAGTCGACCAGCGCGGCGCACCGCGCCACCACGTCGTCGTCCGGGCCGCCGCGGCGTTCGGTGAGCCCGTCGGTGTAGAGCAGCAGCGTGCTGCCCGGCGGCAGCACCACCGACGCGCAGGTGCGGGTGGTGTCCGGCTTCGCGCCGAGCACCATGCCGCTCGCCCCGGTGAGCAGCCGCCCCGCACCGTCGCGGTCCATCAGCAGCGGCGGCGGGTGCCCGGCATGCGCCCAGTAGAGCACCGCATGTGGCCCGGTCATCCGGATGCGGCCGTAGAGCAGGGTGGTGAAGTTGGTCACCTGCAGACTCGTGGCCAGCCGTTCGAGCCGGGCCAGTACGTCGTCGGGGGAGCCACCGGAGTCCACCGCGAGAGCGCGGAGCATGCTGCGCAGCTGCCCCATGCTGGCCGCGGCCGCCATGTCGTGACCGGCCACGTCGCCGATGACCACGGCGAGATCCCCGTCCGGCAGCAGGAACGCGTCGTACCAGTCGCCGCCGACCTCGGCGTCCTCGCCCGCCGGGCGATAACACACGGCGAGCTGCATGCCCGGCACCTCGGGCGGCTCGGTGAGCATGCTCCGCTGCAGCGCGAGCGCATGGTCGCGGCTGCGCTGATAGGCCACCCCGTGCCCGATCGCGACGCTGGCCCGCACGCCGATCTGCTGCAGCAACGTCATGTCGTCCTCGGTGGGGCTGGGCCTGCTGCCGCGGAAGGCGATGAACGCGACGACCGCGAGCACCAGACCGCTGGCCACCACCGGGACCGTGACGACGGTGTGCACCCCCGCGCCGTGCCACATGTCGCCGACCCCGAGGTCGCCCGCCCAGCTCGGCGGGGAGTCCGGGTCGGTGGCGGCGCGAACCGGGCGGCCCGCGCGGATCGCGTCGGTCAGGACGGTCCGGCCGGACCAGGCCAGCCCGCCCTGCGGCGTCGACGGCAGCATGATCCCCGGCGGCCCGGCCGCGGCCACCAGCGTCACGTTCACCGGGAAGGCGGGCGGCCCGCCCGGCGGCACCGGGTCGTCCAGCACGTACACCGTGCACAGGTCGGCGAGGGCGGGGATCACCGAACGGGCCAGCGCGTCGAGTTCGACCTGCGGGTCGAGGCTGCGGCCCACCGCGGCGGTGGCCCGTGCGGCGGCCTCCTGCCGATCGGCCCGCGCCTCCACCGCCCGGCGGGCCGTCACCTGCGCGGTGACGTCGGCCGCGACGATGAGCACGCCGTAGGGCTCGCCCACGTCGGTGGCGATGACCGAACAGGACACGTCGAAGAAGCGCTGCTCACTGCTGCCGAGCGGATGGGCGTCCTCGTGGGCCCGGTAGGTCTGGCCGGTGGCCAGCACCCGGTCGAGTACCGCGAAGAAGCCCTGCGCGGACAGTGCCGGCAACGCCTCCCGGCCCGGCCTCCCCATCGCGGCGTTGCCGAAGACCTCCCGGAACACCGGGTTGACGTACTCCACCTCGTGGTTCGCGCCCCGGGTCACCGCGACCGCCACCGGCGCCGCGTCGAAGGCGTCCAGCAGCCGGCCGCGATGATCGAGGCCCTGGTAGAGCACCACCTCGCTGGTGAGGGACCGGGCGATGGCGTCCAGTGCGCGCCGGTCCTGCTCCGACCACCGTCGCGGGTGCCGCGCGATGGCACACAGGGTGCCGATCACCCGGCCGGCGCCGTCGCGGACCGGGCTGCCAGCGTAGGCGACCACGCCGAACCGGGTGGAAGCCGGGTGGGTGGCGTATCCGGGATCGTCGCGGGTGTCCTCCACCAGCAGCGGAGCGTCCCGGGCCACCACGAGCGGGCACAGCGTCGCGTCCAGCGCGGTCCCGTCGCGCGGCAGGGCGTGCTGCCCGTGCCTGCCCACGGTCACCAGGTCCTCCCCGACGAGATTGACCATGGCGATCGGGCAGTCCAGCACTGTGGCGGTCAGCGTGGCGAGCCGGTCGAACGCGGCGCGCGCACCCGTGCCCAGCTCCCGCACCGCACGGACCGCGGCCAGCCGATCGGCGTCGGCGGGCACTGACACGTCGGACACAACGACGACCCTAGGGCCGGACGCCGGTCCGGCCCATCACTACCACCGCGTCCAGGGACGACACGCTCGTCCTGGCACGCCGTCATCTCGTGCTGGACGTCCTTGCGGCCGTGCTCGGGACGGCGGGAGAACACCGTGTGCACCCGGGTGACGCGCAGCTTCTCGAACGCCGCCGGCTCGTCGGCGTAGAGGTGGTCCACCTCCGGTCCACGTTGAGCGGTGTGGTCAGGTGGCTCTACTCCTTGACCGAGGCGGGCGGCGGTGCCGGAATCGCGGTCGACGCGGTACGGGCGTCCAGCAACATGACGACGCTCATCATCGCGATCCAGAGCGGGAACACCAGCAGCACCACGGGGTGGAACGTCGTGTTGACCAGCAGGAACGCCGCGACCAGGTAGTTGAAAACGGCGAGCCGGCGGGGCAGCAGCCCGGTGGCGCGGGCGAGCCTGGTGCCGGCGATCATGAACATGCCCGCGGCGCGGACGCCGTAGACGAACATCAGCCCGTACCCGGTGCTGGACAGCGCGCGCGCCACGTCGACCGACGGCAGCGGCGCGGTGGAGAACACCGTGAGCAGCGCCACCGCGCCGACCGCCGCCGAGCCGGCGAACGTCATGCAGACGAACACCGTGCCGGATGCCAGGTACAGCCAATGAGGTATGTCCGAGCCGGCGCCGTCCAACGCGCGAGTCACCACTCTGCTCGCACTCATGTGCCACAGGAATGCGATTCCGGCGAACGGGATGACGTACAGCCCGAGCACGATGACCACGCCGTGTGCGTTGCTGGCGTAGAACTGCGCGTACGTGCTGTCCGGCACGCCGAGGCCGGGCACGTGGTACAGGAGTATCAGCGCCACAATGGACAGCAGAGCAAAGGCGGCGCCCGACCATCCTGCCGCCCGAGCTGCGGAGATGGTCTTGCTCCTGGCCGGTTCGGCAAGTCTCGCCACGTCGGGCGGCGTCGCCGGGGTCCTGGTGCGGGTAATGATCCTGGCGCGCATCAGAATGGACCCTGTTCTGCCACTGTGAGTGATTGTACGAACGGTTTATTCTTCATTTGTGAATCATGAGGAGAGTGGAGCTTAACCCGCGGATAAGAACGGCCAAAAGAGCCACCGGTGAATAGCTTCGAACCGCTGTCGAATGCGCACCGGCGGTAACGGTTCAGCGGGGTTGGTGGCACTTGAAGAGCCCCCAACCCCGCGGGTGAGGATGCAGGCATGACGTCTGAGCACGCGGTAGCGGAACTGCAGGGAATCGATCTGGTGGCGCTGGAGGTGCAGCTGCGTGACCACGTCGCGCAGGTCACGCTGCTCGGCCCCGGCAAGGGCAACGCGATGGGCCCGGACTTCTGGCGGGAGCTGCCGCTGGTGTTCCGCGCGCTCGATGCCGACCCCGAGGTCCGCGCGGTCGTTGTGACCGGCAGCGGCGCCAACTTCTCCTACGGGCTGGATCTGCCCGCGATGATGCCGCGCTGGTCGGAGGTGATGGGACCGGGCGCGCTGGCCGGGCCGCGGACCCGGTTCCTGGACGAGATCCGCACCCTGCAGGACGCGGTGACCAGCGTCGCGGCCTGCCGCAAGCCGGTGGTCGCCGCGGTGTCCGGCTGGTGCATCGGCGGCGGCCTGGATCTGGTCGCCGCCGCCGACGTGCGGCTGGCCGGCGCGGACGCCCGGTTCAGCCTGCGTGAGGTGAAGGTCGCCATCGTGGCCGACC
>DASXOL010000047.1:0-9518 GCA_036494295.1 Pseudonocardiaceae bacterium | reverse complement strand
CTGGCCGCGCTGTGTGCGGCGCACCACGTGCCGCACGTCCGGGTGACGGCACGGGAGTTGGCGGATGCGCTCGCCCCGGCCCCGGGGGTGCGCGTGGTCGAGGTGCGGACCGAGCGGACCGGGCTGCGCCGGTTGCACGCGCGAATCCGGTCAGCCGTGGCGCAGGCCGTCGAGCTGCCGCAACGAGCCCTGGCCTGAGGCGAGGTGACGCGGGCGATACGGCCCCGGCGGGCGCGCGCACGGGCGGAATGAAATGGTGCGTGCTCGCGAGCGATGCGGTCCGACCAGGAAGGGGCCGGCCCGCGTCGCCACTCGAGGAGGAGCGCAGCCATCCGGGTCCTTGTGGACGGTACCCCGCTGCTCGGCCAGCGCAGCGGGATCGGCCGCTACTCCGCCGCGCTGGTGGACCAGCTCGCCACCCGGTCCGATGTGGACCTCACGGTCGTCGCGTTCACCGCACGGGGGCAGGTCGCGCTGCGCAGGACGGTGCCCGCCGGGGTACGGGTGCGCGGCGGCCCCGTTCCCGCGCGGGCGCTGCGGGCCTGGTGGCGCCGCCACGACTGGCCGCCGACCGAGCTGCTCGCCGCCGAGACCGACGTGGTGCACGCGCCCAACTTCGTGCTGCCGCCCTCGCGGCGCGCCCGTGGCGTGGTGACGGTGCACGACCTGGCCTTTCTGGACCGCCCGGACGAGCTGGCGCCACAACAGCGGGACCTGCCCGAACTGGTCCGCTCCTCGGTGGCGCGCGCGGCAGTGGTCTGCACACCCAGTGGCGCGGTCGCCGAGCAGGTCGAGCGGCGGCTGGGAGTGGACCCGGACCGGATCGCGGTGACCCCGCTCGGGGTCGACCCGGCGTGGCTCGCGGCCGCCGCACTGAACGGCTCCCGGCGCGGCGAGCTGCGGCTCCCGGAGCGCTACCTGCTCTTCGTCGGCGCCGCCCAGCCGCGCAAGGGCCTCGACGTGCTGCTGGCGGCCCACGAGGCGCAGCCGTCGCTGCCGCCGCTGGTCGTCGCCGGACCCGCCGGATGGGGCGCCGCGCCGCGCATCTCGTCGCGGGTGCACCGCGTCGGATACCTGGGTGAGGACGAACTACGCGGCGTGGTGGCGGGCGCGACCGCGCTGGTGCTGCCGTCCCGCGACGAGGGCTTCGGGCTGCCGGTGCTGGAAGCGATGGCCACCGGCGTCCCGGTGGTGTGTTCCAACGTGCCCGCGCTGCGCGAGGTCGCCAGCGGGCTCGCCACGCTCGTGCCGCCGGGCGACGTCGCGACGCTCGGCGCGGCGCTGACCACCGTGGCCGACGCGGGTGCCGACCCGGCGGGCGCGGCGACCCGGCGCGCGCACGCCGCCCGCTACACCTGGCAGGCGTGCGCGGACGCCACGGTGGCGGCCTACCGCCGGGCTTGGGACGCCTGAAACGCCCGAAACAGGCGTGAATTCGAAAAATATCCACTCTCATGAGGTGCCACTGAGCGCTGTCACTCGGTTGCGCAGCGCTGTCACCTGCGCAGATCAGGGTTCACACGGAAGAAGTATGAACCCCCCGTTACTCCACATCTAGTCGCGCGTTAGCTACCGGATGCGCTGAGACGGGCAGTGATGCCCTCCTTCAGGTGCTGGGGGTAGTCACGTATTGCAACGGTCCGATCACGCATGCGCATGAATAGCGGGACCGATGCCGAAGGGGGAACGAATGCTCAATTACCGTGGGCGAAGCGCGGCCGCACTGGCCGCGATGGTCACGGCAGCCAGTGTCGGATTGGCGGTGCCCGGACAGGCACAGCCCTCGGACGGTGTGATCGGCCTCGCGCAGCGCGTGGCCATCCTCACCGGACCCGACTCCATCAACTCGACCGACATCCGCCATCAGGTGAAGGCCACCGACCTGGGCATCATGTGGTTCGACGAGAAGGGCCGGACCCTCACCGCCTTCGGTGACACCTTCGGTAAGGGCTGGGTGGGGCCCGGCGCGGGCTCCGGGGACCCGGTCCGACTGGACTGGCGGTCCAACACCCTGGCCCGCAGCTCCGACCAGAACCCTTTCGACGGGATCAGCTACGACGACTTCGCCGACGACCGCCCCGGGCACGCCAAGGAACTGCTGCCCTCGATGAAGAAGGACCACGTCGAGATCAGCACGATCCCGACCGGCGGGGTGAACGTCCACGGACGCAACTACCTCGCCTACATGTCGGTGCGGAACTTCGGCGAGCCGGGGCACTGGACCACCAACTACAGCGGCCTCGCCTACTCCGACGACGGCGGTCAGAACTGGGTGGACATCCCCAGTGCACGCAGGCAGAACACGCCGAACTACGACGACCCGTTCCAGATGACCTCGTTCACCAAACAGGGCGACTACGTCTACGCGTTCAGCACGCCCAACGGCCGGTTCGGCTCCGCCCGGGTCGCCAGGGTGCAGCAGGACCACGTGCTCGACCTCGGCGCGTACGAGTACTGGACCGGGAAGAGCTGGAGCAAGGGCAGCCCTTCGATCGCCGCGCCGGTCGTGAGCGCACCGGTCGGCGAGATCTCCGTCCTCTACAACGACAAGCTCAACGCCTGGATGATGATGTACCTGGACGAGGTGCAGCATGCGATCGTGCTGCGGCTGGCACCGTCACCGACCGGGCCGTGGAGCATCGAGATCCCGGTCGCGACCGCGTCCCAGTACCCGTACCTGTACGGCGGCTTCCTCTACCCGGGATCCGACGGCACCGATGTCTTCTTCACGATGACGCAGTACGACAAGTACAACGTCTCCCTGATGCGCCTGGGGTTGCCGCCCGGTGTCCTCCCGAGCCTGGCGCAGATTCCTCAGCTCCCGACCCCCGTCCGGTAACCGTGGCGTCAGGCCGCGAGCACCCCGTCGGCGACGGCTGCGGCCAGGGCACGACGCCACGGTCGTAGCGGGGCCAACCCGGCGGCCTCCCAGCCCGCAGTGTCCAGCCGGGAGTTCGCCGGGCGGGGCGCGGGACGCGGGAACTCGGCGGTCGTGCAGGGCCGCACCCGCTCCGGCTCGGCGCCGATCTCGGTGAACACCGCTCGCGCCAGCCCGCACCACGTCGTGGAACCACCGTTCACACAGTGCAGCACGCCCGGGGGCACCCGGTCGGCGGCCAGCGCCAGCGCGACCAGGCCGTCCGCGAGATCGGCGGTCCAGGTCGGGTTGCCGTGCTGGTCGTCGACCACCTGCAGGGTGTCGCGCTCACCGGCCAGCCGCGCCATGGTCCGGACGAAGTTGGCCCCGTGCGCGCCGTAGAGCCAGGCGGTGCGCACCACGTGCGCCGAGGCGCCGGACTCGCGCACGGCCCGCTCACCCGCCAGCTTGCTGCGCCCGTACACGGTCCTCGGCTCGGTGACGCCGTCCACCTGGTGGGGCTCGTCGCCCTCTCCCGCGAAGACGTAGTCGGTGGAGACGTGCAGCAGATGCGCGTGCTGCGCGGCGCACGCCGCGGCCAGGTGAGCGGGTCCGAGCGCGTTCACCCGGTGGGCGCGCTGGGCGCCGTCGCCCTCGGCCTCGTCCACCGCCGTGTAGGCCGCGGCGTTGACGACCACCAGCGGGACACCTGCTCGGGCTGCCGAGGCGACCGTGGCACCGACCGCGTCGGCGACCGCGGCCGGATCGGTGACGTCGAGTTCCGCCGAGCCGGGCGCGCGGACCTCGGTGATCCCGGCGCGGGCCGCGGCGGCGACCAGGTCCCGCCCGAGCTGTCCCCGGCCGCCGGTGACGAGCAGGGCGGGCTGCACACCGGCACCGCTCATGTCGGCACCGCTCATGTCGACACCGCTGGGATGCGCGCCTTCAGCGGCTCCCACCAGTCCCGGTTCCCGGCGTACCAGCGCACCGTGTCGGCGAGGCCCGGCGCGAAGTCCGTCGACGGCGTGTACCCGAGCGTGGTGCGGATCTTCGTCCAGTCCACCGAGTACCTGCGGTCGTGGGCCTTGCGGTCGGTCACCGGGCGGACCATCGACCAGTCCGTGCCGAGCGCGTCCAGCAGCAGGCCGGTGAGCTCCTTGTTGGTCAACTCGGTGCCGCCGCCGATGTTGTAGATCTCACCCGGCTCGCCGCGGTCCAGCACCAGCGCGATCCCCCGGCAGTGGTCGTCGACGTGCAGCCAGTCCCGCACGTTGAGCCCGTCGCCGTAGAGCGGCACCGGCAGCCCGTCGAGCAGGTTGGTGACGAACAGCGGGATGACCTTCTCCGGGTACTGGTAGGGCCCGTAGTTGTTGGAGCAGCGGGTGATGCGCACGTCCATCCCGTAGGTCCTGGCGTAGGAGCGGGCGAGCAGGTCCGAGCTCGCCTTGGACGCCGAGTAGGGCGAGTTCGGCTCCAGCGGATGCTCTTCCGGCCACGAGCCGGACGCGATGGAGCCGTACACCTCGTCGGTGGAGACGTGCACGAACGTGCCCAGCCCGGTGTCGAGTGCGGCCTGCAACAGGACCTGGGTGCCCACCACGTTGGTGATCACGAACGGGTCCGCGCCCGCGATGGAACGGTCCACGTGGGACTCGGCGGCGAAGTGCACCACCGCGTCGGCGTCGGCCATGAGCTCGGCCACCAACGGGCCGTCCGTGATGTCGCCCTTGACGAACTGCAGCGCGCCGTCCGCGGCGACCGGTGCGAGATTCGCCTCATTACCGGCATAGGTGAGCTTGTCCAGCACGGTCACCTTGGCGCCGGCCAGCGTCGGCTCCTCGCCGCGGAGCACCCGCCGCACGAACGTCGACCCGATGAAGCCCGCACCGCCTGTGACCAGCAGCCGCATCACTAGTTCTTCCTCTCGTGGCCGGTGGCTTCCGTGACGCCCAGCGGCGAACGGAGTGTGTCACGGCAACCCCGACCGGGCGTCACACGTCTGTACCGGACGGAGCTTGAACGAGTCGTCCCTGGCTCGCCGAGACTCACAGATAGCCTTGCACCGCCTCAGGACCGAGACCCATACCGCAGGAGGGGCATCCGTGGACGACAGGCCGCCCCGGCCAGGGCGCCCAGGTGGGCGACCCTCCCGGCCGGGCCGGCGGCGCGCCGCCGACGGTGACCATCCGCCCGCTGAAGGCCCCGCGGGCGAGCATCCAGCGCCGGGCGCCCGCCCGGCGCCCGGTTCCCGACGGGCACCTCGACAGGCGCCCGGCTCCCGAGAGACCCCCAGCTCCCCGGGAAGCTCCGGTGGTGGCTCCGGCTCCCAGCCGCGCGAGGGCCGCCAGCCGCCCCCCGGCAGCCGCCAGCAGCCCCCGCGCACCCGCCAACAGGCGCCCGGCACCCGCCAGCAGCCACCCGGCTCGCGGGCGAACCCCGGTCAGCCACCGCGCTCGCGGGAGACCCCCGGCACGCGGCCATCACGGCAGTCGCCGGTGCCGGGCGAGCCCGGCACCCGCCGCCCGGCCCGCTCTGGTCAGGGCAGTGGCTCCGGTCAGGGCAGTGCCTCCGGTCAGGGCAGTGCCTCCGGTCAGGGCAGTGCCTCGGGCCGGACCCGATCGTCCGGAGCCGCCCGCGCGGCGGGCACCCCCGCGGCCCCGGAGGGCGGCAGATCCCCGGCCGGTCGCAGCGCCGCACCATCGCCACCACGCGTACAGGGCCGCAGCAGGCCGGACGGCCGCGCCGGTCAGCAGTCCGACGCGGATGCCGCACCGACCCGCCGCACCAAAGCGACGCCCCGCGCGGCGGCAACGCCGGCCGTCGCACCGCCCAGGCCACGCCGCGCCGTCGCGGCACCGGATTCGAGGCGCAGGAGAACCGGGCTGCGCAAGGCGCGACTGGTGCTCGCCATGGTCTCGGCACTGGTGCTGTGCCTCACCGGATACGGCTGGGCCACGTTCAACAATCTGCAGACCGGCCTGAGCACCGCGGACGTGATCGGGTTCAGCTCACCGGACGGGGTCACCGACATCCTGCTGGTGGGCATGGACAGCCGCACCGACGCACAGGGCAATCCGCTGCCTCCGGACGTGCTGGCGAAGCTGCGCGCCGGCAGCAGCGACGGCGAGCTCAACACCGACACCATGATCCTCGTGCGGATCCCGAACGACGGCCGCAGCGCGGTCGCGTACTCGCTGCCGAGGGACATGTACGTCGAGATGCCCGACGGTTTCGGCGAGCACAAGCTCAACTCCGCCTACACCAGGGGGCAGGGCGACGCGGCCCAGCGGCTGGTCGACCAGGGCGCCGACCCGGCGACGGTGCACAACGAGTCCGTCGCGGCGGGCCGCAAGATGCTCATCAGGACGGTCGAGAAGCTCACCGGCGTCGGGGTCGACCACTACGCGGAGATCAACCTGCTGGGCTTCTCGCTGCTCACCAACGCGGTCGGCGGCGTGGACGTGTGCCTGAAGGCGCCGGTGTCGGACAACTTCTCCGGTGCGCACTTCCCGGCCGGTGTGCAGACGATCTCGGGACCGGACGCGCTGGCCTTCGTCCGGCAGCGGCACGGCCTGCCGCGAGGCGATCTGGACCGGGTGGTGCGCCAGCAGGTCTTCATGGCGGCCCTGGCCAAGAAGGTGCTCTCGGCGGGCACGCTGGCCAACCCGGCGAAGGTCCGTGACCTGGTCAACGCCACCCAGCAGTCGCTGGTGCTCGACGACAAGCTCAACGTGCTCGACTTCGCCTCCCGCATGCAGAACCTGGCCGCTGGGCAGATCAAGTTCATGACCGTGCCGGTCGTGGGGGACGCCACCAGCGACAGCGAAGGCGCGGTGCTCAAGGTCGACCCGGAGGCGGTGAAGTCCTTCATCGCGTCGACCACCGGCGTGCAGCCGCCCGCGGCGCAGCCCGCTCCGCAACGCAAGATCAGCGTCGACGTGCTCAACGCGTCCGGGGTCAGCGGGCTGGCCGCCACCGTGTCGCACGAGCTCACCAGCAAGGGCTTCGTGCAAGGCATGGTCGGCAACGCCGACACCCGGCGGAGCAGCGTGGTGCGCTACTCGGGCGGCGACCAGCAGGCCGCGGACACCATCGCGGGGGCGGTCGGGGGGCTGCCCAAGGAGGAGGACCCCAACCTGCCGGGCGGGACGGTGCAGGTCTACCTCGGCGAGGACTACAAGGGCTCCGGCCCTCAGGGAGTCGCGGGGCCGCCGCTGCTGCGGCTGGACGGACGCCCCGCCGCAGGCCCGGCCGGCGGTGTCGGGAATGTCGCCGCCACCTCGCCGGGTGCGGGCAGCCCGCACGCGGCACAACCGGCACCGGCGCCACCGCCCCCCGACGCGACGGTGGCCGCAGGCTCCGTACGCTGCGTCAATTGATCGTCCACGGACCGACGGAGCGCCCATCGTGAGCGAGGACGACCGCCGGTTGCGCGTGGACGCCACCGATCAGGCCGGTGGGCCCGGCGGTCCCCCGCCGAGCCGGGCTGCGACGCTGCTGTCCCGGCTGACCTCGCCCGTGGTGTCGGCCGTTCTGCTGGCGCTGATCTGCGGGGTGGTCGGCATCACCGCGTGGCTGCAGCGCAGGGACTGGTTCATCGACCTCGGGATTTACCGGGCCGGCGGGCAGGCGTGGCTGGACGCGGCACCGCTCTACGAGCACGCGTTCCCCACCGTGCACCCCGCGGTGTGGCTGCCGTTCATCTACCCGCCGTTCGCCGCGATGGTCTTCGTGGTGCTCACCGTGGTGCCGGCCGCGGTGCTCGTCGTCGCGTTCTCGCTGGGCAGCGTGGCGGCGCTGCTGATCACGGTGCGGGCGGTCGGGGCGGCGGTGCATCCTGGTTTCGGCTGGCCGCACGCGGTGCTCTTCGGCGGGCTCGCCCTGGTTCTCGAACCGGTCTGGCAGACGCTGAGCCTCGGGCAGATCAACCTGTACCTGATGGCGATGGTGGTCGTCGACCTGCTCGCGGTCCGCGGCGAGCGCCGCCGGGGGCTGCTGGTGGGACTGGCCGCCGCGGTGAAGCTCACCCCGGCGGTGTTCCTGCTCTTCCTGGTGGCCGGCAGGCAGTGGCGGGCGGTGGCCAACGCGGCTGTCGCATTCGGCGCCGCCACCGCGCTCGCGCTGCTGATCCGGCCGAGCGAGTCGGTGACCTACTGGTGGCGGGCGCTGGGTGCGCCGACGCAGATCGGGGATCTGGGCTACGCGGGCAACCAGTCGGTGCGCGGCGCGCTGCACCGGCTCGGGTGGAGCCATGCGGTGGAGCTGACCTGCTGGCTGGGCGTCGTCGTGCTGGTGCTCGTGCTGACCGGTCTGGCCCTGCGCCGCTGGCGCGCGGCGGGACTCGGCGCCCGGCCCGGTGGTCGCACTGCCGCGGCCCCCGCTCAGGCGGTGCCCTCCGGCCCCGCGGCGGTGGTGATGGTCGGGCTCGCCGGTGTGCTGATCTCTCCCATCTCCTGGTCACACCATTGGGTGTGGTTGGTGCCCGCGCTGCTGGTGCTGGGGCACGCCGCGGTGCGGCGACGCTCCGTGCCCCTCGGCGTCACGGCCGCGCTCATCGTCCCCGTCACGGTGTTCCCGACCCACCGGCTGCTGCCCATGGAGCACCACCGCGAGCTCGGCTGGACCCTCACCCAGCACCTGGTGGGTGACACCTACCTGTGGCTGGGCCTGCTGCTGCTTCCGGTGCTGTACCGGCTCAGCCGGGTGGCCGGCCCCTGGCCGGTCGGCGCGGCGCTCGAACCGGGCAAGAGCGCGGGCTAGCCTGAGCGCCCCGAGAGCGGGAGGTGGGACGGGGTGCGGGAGCGCCAGCGCCGGCGAGGCGGCAGGCACACCGCGGGTGACGGCGGGCGCCCAGGGTCGACCGAGGGCTCGGTGTGGGGCCGGTTGGCGAACCCCGTGTGGGGGGTGTCGCCGCTCAGGTTGTCCGGCCGCGTCCTGATCGCTCTCCTGTCCGCGGCGGTGGTCGCCGCCACCGGGACCAGCTGGGCGACCGTCGGATCGCTCCGGCGCAACCTCAACACCACCAACGCGCTCGACCCGGCGCCGGTGCGGACCGGTGCGCAGCCCGAGGTGGGCGACGGCGCCAGGGACATCCTGCTGGTCGGCAGCGACAGCCGTACCGACGCCGAGGGCAGGCCGCTGCCGCTCGACGTGCTGCGCGAGCTGCGCACCGAGCAGTCGGTGGGGCTCAACACCGACACGATCATCCTGGTCCGGGTGCCCGACGACGGCACCGCCGCGCACGCCGTCTCCATCCCCAGGGACACCTACGTCCCGATCCCCGGCCGGGAGGACGACAAGATCAACTCGGCGTACGGCGTCGCGGCGGCCGCCGCGGCAGGCGAGATGCGGGCGCAGGGCATCACGGACGAGGCCCGGATCGCGCGGGACTCCGCGCATGCGGGCAGGCGGGTGCTGGTGGGCACCGTGCAGCAACTCACCGGGGTGCGGATCGACCACTACGCCGAGATCAACCTCTACGGGTTCGACCTGCTCACCGATGCGCTCGGCGGCGTCGAGGTCTGTCTCAACGCGCCGGTGAAGGACTCCGGCTCCGGCGCGGACTTCCCGGCGGGCCGCCAGACCATCTCCGGCGGCGCGGCGCTGTCGTTCGTCCGGCAGCGGGTCGGCCTGCCCCGCGGCGACCTGGACCGGATCGTGC
>DASXOL010000046.1:0-37687 GCA_036494295.1 Pseudonocardiaceae bacterium | reverse complement strand
TGGCCCGCTCGTAGTCCTTGACGTTGGCGAAGTTGCCCGCGCTGCGCAGCAGCTCCTGGCGGCGGTTCATCTCCCCGGCCAGCGCGTCCTGCATGCGGGTGACCTGGGTCAGGTCGTCGGCGAGGTTGGTGATGACCGCGGCGACGTGCGGGGCCTCCTCCATGCCCAGGAAGGTCGCGCCGCCCTTGAAGTCGACCAGCACCAGGTTCAGCACCGACGACGAGTGCGTGGCGATCAGGCCCAGCACCAGCGTCCGCAGGAACTCCGACTTGCCCGAACCGGTGGCGCCCACGCACAGCCCGTGCGGGCCCATCCCCTCCAGGGCGGCCTCTTTGATGTCCAGCTCGACCGGCTGGCCGAACTCGCCGACCCCGATCGGCACCCGCAGGCGGTCCCGCAACGGCCGCGGCCGCCAGGCCTGGGCCACGTCGAAGGCACGCGGGTCCTCGGGGAGACCGAGCAGTTCGAGCAGCCCGGCGTTGCCGAGCAGCGGCTCGTCCTCCTCCTCGGCCTCCTGCGTGCCGATCCGGTAGGGGGCCAGCGCCCTGGCCACCGCTTCCGCCTCGGCCACCCCCAGCGAGTCCGGCGAGCCGAAGTACTCCACCCCGGACGCGCCGTGCGCGCCGATCGTGTCCCCCTCGATGGACAGCGTGAGCCCCTTGCGGGAGGTGAGCGATCCCAGTGCGGCGGACAGGTCGAGCAGCGTGACGCCCGCGGCGCCCTCGTCGAGGACGATCTGCTCCTCGCCGGTCACCTCGCCCTCGTCGAGCACGATCACGATGTGCGGCGCGTCGGTGTGCTGCGCGCTGCGCGCGAACCGGGGACGGTCCCGCAGGTGCTCGCCGAGCAGGTCCACCACCTCGGGCAGCGAGCCCGCCATCATCCGCAGCGAGCCCGCGCCGTCGTACAGGCTGGGGTGCTGCACATGGGGCAGCCACTTGGCCCACTCCCACTCGCGCCTCGCCCGGCCTGCGCTGACCACCGCGAGCAGCAGGTCGTCCGGGGAGTGGAAGGTGGCGAGCTGGGCGACCATGGCGCGGGCCAGCCCGCGCGCGGCGGCCGGCTCGCCGGTGACGCCGACCGCCGCGAAGCTGCGGATGGACAGCGAGATCGGCAGGTCGGGGACGATCGAATGGGCGCGGACGAACTGCCGCAGCGCCAGCGTCGTCATCGGTTCCAGCTCGTCGACCGGGCCGGTCTGCGGCGGCACCAGCCGGGTCGCCAGCCGCTGCGCGCCCCGGCAGATCCGTACGTGGCAGAAGTCCGGGTCCCCCGCTCTGCGCTCCCACATGCGTCTGCTGCTGGCGATCGACCACAGCGCCGCCGGATCGGGGTGGCTCCACTCCAGCGCCGCGCGCTGTTCCTGGGCGGTCTGCCTGGCCCGCTCCCGCATCTGCGCGAGGTAGCGCAGGTAGTCCTTGCGGTCCTCGTTCATCTCGGCCTTGCGCTGGCCGGTGCCGCGACCGCCGCCGCCGGCGAACATGCCGACGGTCGAGATCAGCATCATGACCGGGAACAGCAGGAACAGCGGGTTGGCCCGGTTGTTCGAGGTGAAGAAGAAGGCCACCATGCCGAGGACGGCCACCACCATCACGATCGGCATGATCTTCTGCAGGATGTTGCCCGGGATGACCCTGGGCACCTCGGGTGGCGGCTCCAGATGGATCTCGCCGCCGGGCATCTTCGGCGCCCTCAGCCGCGACGACCGCCGGAACTGCAGGGTGCCCAAGACAGATCCCCCTCCGCGAACCTGCTGCCGGTCCCGGTGACGCCGGCACGGCTGGAAGCCGGCACCGCCTCGTTGTCAGCACTGGCTCGAAGTCAGCACCGCCCCATAGCCGTCACCTGCTGTGGCAGCATCGGCACTCACCGACACCGCCGTGACGCGTCGGGCCATACTAGGCGCCGTCCGCGCCGCGGTGACAGGGAACAACAGACTGCGTCAGGACAGCTCGCTCCACCGACGCCGGGGTCACGGAGTGGGGCCGTCACCGACAGGACGGCCGGCAGGCCTTAGGCGAGGGGGTGCGACGGTGGCAGACGGCGCCAACGGAGGTCCGGCGATGCGACCCTCCGGAGCGGACTCCGCGGGCCTGCCCCCGGATGCGGACGTCCCCCCTTCGGAAGAGCCGACGGTCCGGCCCGCGAAAGGCCGGTTCCCGCGCCCGCCCGCGGACGACTCGGTGCCCCCCTCCGAGGAACCGACCGTCCGGCCCGGCAAGTCGTCCGGCGCGCGGCCGTCCGCGCCGTCGGTTCCGCTGCCGGTGGGCAGGCCACCCGCGCCGCCGCCGGCACCGGCGCGGCCGCGTCCGGCCGGTCCGGCCGCGCCGGTGCCCGCGTTCCGGTCGCCCGGCGCACCGCGACCCCCCGGTCCGCCCGCACCGCTGCGGCCCGCCGCGACCGGCCAGGCCGTGCGACCGTCCACTGTGTTCAGCCGGGTGACGGTGGTCGCGCCGCGGACCCGGATCGACGTGGCGCTGCCGTCCGACGTGGCGGTGGCGGACCTGCTGCCGATGGTGCTCAAGATGGCCGGGGAGTCCGCTCCGGACGGCGGCAGCGGGCACGGTGGATGGTGCCTGGCCCGGCTCGGCGAAGCGGCGATCGCGCCGGACTACACGCTCGGCTCGCTCGGGGTGGTGGACGGCGATCTGCTGCAGTTGCGGCGCCGCTCGGAGAATCCGCCTCCGCCGCTGTTCGACGACGTGGTGGAAGCCGTGGCGGCCGCCGCGCCGGACAGCTACCGCCCGTGGACCGAGAACACCGCCAGGACGCTGGGGATGGTCGCCGCCGGGCTCGCCCTGCTCGCCTGCGCGGTCGTGCTGTTCTTCGCGGGGCCGGGCATCGGCGCCGGGGTGCTCGGCGCGGGCGCCGCCACCGCGACGCTCGCCGCGGGCACCGTGATCGCGCGGGTCTACCGGGAGAACACGGCGGGCGTGGTGGTGGTCGCCGCAGGTCTCCCGCTGGGTTTCGTGGGCGGGCTCTACCTGGTGCCGAGCGACCTCGGGCCGCCGAACCTGCTGCTGGCCTGCTCGGTGATGATGCTGTTCGCAACGGCGGCGGTGATGCTGCTGGGCACCGGGATCACCCCGTTCGTGGCCGCGGCCACGGCGGCCGCGCTGGGCGCGGTCGGCGCGCTCACCGGGACGCTGCTCGGCGGCATCCTGGTGTACCAGCCCGCGCAGAGCATCGCGGCCGGGCTCGCCGCGGTCGCACTCGGCGCCATCTCGTTGCTGCCCCGGCTCACCATCCTGCTGGCGCGCCTGCCACTGCCCCCGGTGCCGGGCAGCGCACAGGACCTGCAGGAGGACGGCGGCCTGCCGGACTACGCGGCCATCGAGCGCCGGGCCGGGCTGGCTCACGAGTACATGACGGGAATGATCATCGGGTCCGGCGCGGTCGCGGCCGTGGCTGCCGTGGTGGCCGCGACCGGCGGCGCCTTCGGCGTCGCGCTGGCCGCGGTGGTGTCGGCGGTGTTGCTGCTGCGCGCCCGGTCCTATGCCAACGGCAGCCAGGCGATCGCCCTGCTCGTCAGCGGCATGCTCGCCGCGGCGGGCCTGGTGGCGAGCCTCATGACGACCGCGACGCCCTACGGCACCACACTGCTGGTCTTCGGTGGGCTGTTCGTCCTCGCCGTGCTCGCGCTGGTGCTCGGCGTAGTGTTCCCGCGCCGCCGGTTCTCCCCCGTGCTGCGCCGCTCGGTGGACGTGGCGGAGGCGATCCTCATCGCGTCGGTCCTCCCGCTCGCGCTCGGCGTGATGGATCTCTACACCACCTTCCGGGCGTTATGAGGGAGACGTGAGCGCACTGGGCCGACGACGCCCCGTCCGGCTGATCCTCGCGGCAGCGCTGCTCTGCCTGGCGGCTCCGGCCTGGCCCGCCACCGCGCAGGGCGGCGTCCGGCCGCCCGGCGTGCCGCCGCCGGTGGACATGGCCGCGCTGCCCACCGCCACGGAGGCGGACACCTTCCCCTACACCGTGCACAACCCGGTGACCGAGCAGACCGCCCCGGTCCAGCAGGTGGCACCGTGCGCGCACCAGCCGCCGGGAACCGCGCTGCAGGTCGAGGCCGAGCCGCTCGCCCAGCGGCGGCTGCGGATCCGGGAAGCTCAGCAGTTCGCCACCGGCCGCGGCCAGCGGATCGCCGTGATCGACAGCGGCGTGTACCCGCACCCGCGGCTGTTCGGCAGGCTCAGCGACGGCGGCGACTACATCGAGAACCGCAGCGGGCTGTTCGACTGCGACGGCCACGGCACCGCGGTGGCGGGCATCATCGCCGCCGCGCGTGATCCGGCCACCGGGTTCGTGGGCGTCGCGCCCGGCGCGGAGATCGTGTCCATCCGCCAGGGCAGCACCTTCTACTCGGTGCCCACGCGCCAGCTCGCCACCGGCCAGGAGACGAGCTCCAACTCCGCGGGCGACACCACGAGCATGGCCCGTGCGGTGAACCGGGCCGTCCGGCTGGGCGCCACGGTGATCAACATCTCGGAGGCGGCCTGCTTCCCCGCCACGCCGAACCAGGTCAACGCCCCGGACCTGCAGGCCGCGGTGCACGACGCCCGGACGAGGAACGTGGTCGTGGTGGTGGCCGCGGCCAACAAGGGCGACTGCGAGCAGAACCCGCCCGGAGTGGTCCGCACGATCTCCTCACCCGGCTGGTTCGACGACGACGTGCTCACCGTCGCGGCCACCGACGAGAACGACGACGCCGCGGACTTCTCCATCCGGGGGCCGTGGGTGGACGTCGCCGCACCGGGCACCGGAGCGGTGTCGCTCGCCGCCTCCGGCTCGGCGCTGACCACGGTGCTGGTCGACGCGAACGGGCAGCAGCGCACCATCGACGGGACCAGCTTCGCCGCGCCCTACGTCGCCGGGCTCGCCGCGCTGGTCAGGGAACGCTTCCCGCAGCTCGACGCGACACAGGTGATGCGCAGGATCGAGCAGACCGCGCAGAACGCAGGCGGACCCGGCGGGCGCAGCGAGGACCTCGGCTACGGCATGGTCGACCCGGTCGCCGCGCTCACCGCGGTGCTCCCCGACGAACAGCCGGCTCGCGTGGCCACCGGCAGGCCGGACCGGCTGCGGGACTTCCACCTGCCGCCGCCCGACGACCCGCTGCCGAAGACCATCGCGCTGGCCGGCTCCGCCGCCGCGATCGGGCTGCTGGGCCTGACGCTGCTGGTGGTCTACACGGTCAACTGGTACCGGCGGCACAACACCCAGTAGCCGCCCTCAGTGCTCACCCTGCTGCTGGCGGGCCAGCGCGGGGTCGAACAGCTCCAGCGCGCGCCGGGGATCCAGCTCCGGCCCGATCGGCAGCAACCCGAGGATGGTCTGCGGCGCGGGCGAGGTGCGGTCACCGAGCCCGAGGGCGCGAGCCACGTCGACGGACGGCACCCGGTAGCGCAGGCCCTGCTCGCTGACCAGCCAGATGGGTCCCTTGTCGGGGTCCTGTCCCGGCACCACGCTGCGAACCAGGGCGCCCTTGCCCGGCGGCAGGGCGACCCGGTCCGCAACCTGGCCGTTGCCCCCGCCCGGCACGTCGACCGCGCTGCTGGTCTGGCCCAGCGGCAGTTGCGGGTCGGCACTGGTGGACACCACCGGCTCCTGGCCCGGTCCCGGCCAGAACAGGCAGGCGTTGCGGGCCTCGGAGTCGGGCAGCAGGCGGGGCACGGTCGCCGGGAAGTCGCCGAAGTCCAGCCTGCTCGACTGCGGCGCGTCCGGCACCGCGGCGATGTCCTGCGGTGCGACCGTGTCGAACTTGGCCTTGCCGCGCTGGTATCTGATCACGTTGGCCACGGCCTGGGGCACCTGCTGCTTGCCGTCCTTGAGCAGCAGGAAGAACTGTTCGTCGCTCACTTCCACCCGCACCACGTTGCCCACCTGGACGCCGGTCAGCTGCGGGAACGGTGTGGGCAGGCCGACGTCCGGGGGGTCGGGCGGGGTGAGCGGGCGGGTCGCCGGGATCGCGTTGAGCAGCCCGAAGCCGATCTGGCGGGGCACCGCGCCGCCGAGGTTGTACGCGCTCGCCACCCCTCCGGACGGCTCGATCGCGCTGCGGTGCCCGTCGTGCACCAGGTACGTCGTCGCGTCGCCCGGTGCGCGCACCAGCAACGCCTCGTCCTGGCCGAGGCTGCGCCCGGTCTGGCCCCCGCCGATGAGCACCGTGGTGCTCGCCGGTGCGGGCCCGGCCGGATCGCCGTCGCTGCCTGCGGTCTCGCACACCGACCAGGCGCCGCTGACCAGGTTCTCCGGCGAGGGCAGCGTGGGCGCCCCGATCAGCCCGGTGGTCCGCTTCCGGGAGAAACCGGCCAGCGCGGACTCGTCCACGTTCTTGGTATCCGGCGGTCCGGAGCTGCTGTGGTTGAGCGCGGCCACCAGCAGCCGGGCCGACGTCACGTTGAGCACCGGCACCAGTTGCCGGTCGTCCTGCACGACGAAGACCGCGCCGGAGGACTTGACCACGAGGATGTCACCGGGGCGCACCTGCGTGGTGGGGCTGAACATGCCGACCACGAAGAACGCCGCCAGGCCGAGGACCGCCGCGACGACCCCGACCATGGTCGCGGTCAGGTGGTTGCGCATCGGCTCGTGCTGCATCACCGGGTCCTTGCGGACCAGCGCGGACTCCATCCGCCGCAGCATGAAACGGTAGGCCTCGACCTGCGATCTGGTCGTCGGATCGGTCGGCATTCGGACCCGCGCGCTCTCCCCTAGGCGGTACTGTGCGCCACAGTAACGGTACGAAGTGTCAGCACGGCACGGATACGGGGACAGTGATCGCGGAGGCTGGGTTGTGACATCGCCGCCGTCGCATCCGTCGCAGGTTCCGCCCGATCCGGGTGGTCAACCCCCGCGCCCTCCCGCAGCAGGCCCACGCGTGGCGGGTGGCGCCGCCAGGGTGCGACGGCGCCCCGGCGGCTCCCGGCTCGGGCCGATCCCGCTCGGCAACGTCGTGGTGGTGGAGATCGGGCTGGGCCTGGCGCTGGTGCTGCTGGCGGTGAACGCCGCGCTGTGGTGGGCAGCGCTCGCCGTGTTCCTCGGAGCGGCGGCGCTGGCCCTGCTGCGCTGGCGCGGCCGGTGGGTGCTGCGCTGGGTGCTCCTCACGGCGCGCTACCTGGTGCGCTCGCACGACCGGAAGGTCACCAGCCCGCTGCCCGCCGAGGCCGACGCCGCGCTCGGTGCGCAGGCGCCGGTCGTCGGGCCGGAGGACGCGCGGGTCTCGCTGCTGCGCCTCGTCCTTCCTGACCTGGTGGTGGCGCACGGCACCGACCACGAGCGCCGGCCGGTCGGGTTGGCCTGGCATCAGGGCAGCTGGACCGCGGTGCTGCAGGTGGACGCCGACGCGTCGCTGGTCTCCCCGGTCGGTGGCACGCCGAGCCTCCCGCTCGGTGCGCTGGCGCCCTGCCTGGAGGATCGCGGGGTCGTGCTCGACGCGATCCAGGTCATCTGGCACTGCTACCCGGGCAGCGCCGCGCTGCCCTCGGCGTCGCCCGCGCTGAACTCCTACCTCGAGGTCCTCGGGCCGCTGCCGGCCGCTGCCCGGCGCACCACCTGGATCGCGGTCCGCTTCGACCCGCAGCGCTGCCTCGGTGCGGTGCAGGAGCGCGGCGGCGGGGTGATCGGCTCACACCGGGCGCTGATCGGCGCGCTGTCCCGGGTCCGCAGCGCGCTGGACGGCCGGGGCGTCTCCACCCAGCCGCTGGACCCCGATCAGCTGTTGCGCGCCGGCATCTCGGCCGCCGAGCTCACCTCGGTGGCGGGCACCGGGCGCCAGGTGGCGCTGCGCGAGCGGTGGACCGGGGTGACCGCGGCCGGGATAGGTCATTCGAGCTACGCGATCACCGGCTGGCCGGAGAACATCGGCACCCAGAACCTCAACGCACTGACCGGGGTGCGGGCGCTGTCCACCACGGTGTCGCTGTCGGTCTCGCCCGCGGGCGACGGCGCCGAGGTCGGCCTGCGTGGCCTGGTCCGGGTGAGCGCCCGCAACCCCGCCGAGCTGGACGCCGCCGACGGCATGCTGCAGGCGGTCTCCGGGCGGATCGGTCTGACGCTCACGCCGCTGCGCGGCCAGCAGTCCGCCGGGCTGGCCGCCACCATGCCGCTCGGGGCGTCGGCGTGAGACGCCGACCGGCCGGTGGCACCGGCGGCGGACGGGCCATCGCACCGGAGTTCCTGGTCACCCCCGATCTGCTCGACTCGGTGAGCCCGGCGGGCGACCGCGGCGGGATGGTGCTGGGCTCGGGTCCGCAGAACGAGCCGCTGAGCGTCTCGGTGCTGCGCAACGAGCCGACCCGGCTGGTGCTGGTCGGCGGGCTCTACCTGGCCCGCCAGGTCGCGTTGCGCGCGATGGCCACCGGCGCCTGGGTGGTGGTGGCGACCGGGCGGCCGGCCGCCTGGCAGGTGCTCACCCGTGCGGCCGGGGAGGGTCCGGACGGCAGGCCCGCGCCGCTGGCGCAGGTGCGCAAGCTCGCCCCGGTCGAGCTGCCCCGCGGCTCGGAGGACGCACCGCTGCTCGTCGTGCACGACGGCGGCGCGGTGCCACAGGAACTGTTCCCGCCGCGTTCGCCCTGGCAGACCACCCTGTACGTGCTGCCGTACCTGCACCCGCAGGCCTCGGACACCGCGAACAGCGCCGATCTCGTGCTGCTCCAGCGCCTGCCGGTCGGCCAGGCCCAGCTGGCCGCGCGGGTCTGGCGGCTACCGCCGCCGATGGTCGACCAGCTGGTCTCGCTGGCCGACGAGGAGGTGGTGGCCCTCGGCCCCAACCTCTGGCTGCCGCTGCGCCTGGTGACCACACCGAAGGAGCGGGAGATCCTCGGCCCTGTCCGCCGCGGCGACTGAACCCCCGGCCTGCCCCAAACCGCGTTCTGTCTGTCCCCATAATTCGCGTTCTGGATGCAGAACGCGGTTACTGCGGGTCCGGAAACAGCAGTCTGCATCCAGAACGCGATACGGGTCAGGTGCGATACGGGTCAGGTGTGGTACGGGTCAGGCGCGCAGGGCGCGGGTTTGGGCGGCGCGGGCGGCGAGGTGGGCGTCGTCCGGGTAGTCGACGGCGACCAGGGCCAGCGCGTGTGCGGGAGCGACGGTGATCTCGCTCGCACGGTTGTCGCGGCGCAGCAGGCTCGCGGGCCAGTCCGGCGGGCGCCGCCCCTCGCCCACCGCCAGCAGGGCGCCGACCAGGCTTCGCACCATGGAATGGCAGAACGCGTCGGCGGCGACGTGCGCGATCAGCAGGTGGGGCTCGGTGCGGGTCCAGTCGAGCTGCTGGAGCGCGCGCACCGTGGTCGCGCCTTCGCGGCGGCGGCAGAACGCGGCGAAGTCGTGCTCGCCGAGCAGCCCGGCGCCCGCCTCGTTCATCGCCGCCTCGTCGAGCGGGCGGTGGTGGGCGAGGGTGTCGTGGCGGCGCAAGGGGTCGACACCCCAGGACTGGTCGCTGACCCGGTACTCGTAGTGCCTGCGCAGCGCGGAGAACCGGGCGTCGAAGCTGGGCGGCGCGATCCGGATCGCGGGCACCCGGACGTCGGCGGGCAGGAAGCGGGCGAGCCTGCGGGCCAGCTCGCCGGGTTCCGGCGCGCCGGACGGCACATCGAGGTGGGCGACCTGCCCGGTGGCATGCACGCCCGCGTCGGTGCGCCCGGCGACGGTGAGGCTCGCGGGCCCGCGCAGCAGCGTGGACAGCGCCTCCTCCAGGACGCCCTGCACGGTGCGCCGGCCCGGCTGAGCGGCCCACCCGGAGAAACCGGCACCGTCGTACCGGATGTCGAGCCGATAGCGCAGAAGCCCGCCGTCCCCCAAGGGGTCGGCGGGCTTCCGCGATGGACCGCTCGTCAGGACTTGCCCTCGTCCGCGGTGCCCTCCTGCTCCGCTCCGGCGTCCGTAGCCTGCACGTCGTCAGCCTGCACGTCGTCAGCCTGCACGTCGTCGGCCTGCACGGTGTCAGCCGGCACGTCGGGGGCCGGCGTGGCGTCGGTGGTCTCCGCGCTGTCGGCCGACTCGACCTGCTCGGCAGGCGCGGCCGGTGCCGCCTCCGCGGCCGGTGCCGCCTCCGCGGCGGGTGCGGCCTTCGGCTGGTCCTTGGCGAACCGGGTGCGACGCGCCCGCTCGGCCTCCGCGGTGGCGGTCTGCTCGGCCACCAGCTCGATGACCGCCATCGGCGCGTTGTCGCCCTTGCGCGGCATCGCCTTGGTGATCCGGGTGTAGCCACCCGGCCGGTCGGCGAAGTGCGGACCGATCTCGGCGACCAGCTTGTGCACGACGTCCTTGTCCCGGATCACCCGCATGATCTCGCGACGGTTGTGCAGGTCGGGCTTGCGCGCCTTGGTGATCAGTCGCTCCGCGAACGGGCGCAGCCGCTTGGCCTTGGCCTCGGTGGTGGTGATCCGGCCGTGCTCGAACAGCGACGTGGCCAGGTTGGCCAGCATCAGCCGCTCATGGGCCGGGGATCCACCGAGCCGGGCGCCCTTGGTCGGCGTAGGCATCTACAGCTGCTCCGTTTCTGCGTAGTCCTGCCCGTCGTCGGTGCCGTAGTCGGCGCCGTTCTCCGAGCCGTTGTTGACCTCGCCCCAGCCCTCGATCGAGTAGTCGGTCGCCGCGACCGACGGGTCGAATCCGGGCGGGCTGTCCTTGAGCTGAAGACCGAGGCCGGCCAGCTTCAGCTTGACCTCGTCGATCGACTTGGCCCCGAAGTTGCGGATGTCCAGCAGGTCCGCCTCGCTGCGGCTGACCAGCTCGCCGACGGTGTGGATGCCCTCGCGCTTGAGGCAGTTGTAGGACCGCACGGTCAGGTCCAGGTCCTCGATGGGCATCGCGAACGCGGCGATCGTGTCCGCCTCGGCGGGCGAGGGGCCGATCTCGATGCCTTCCGCGTCGACGTTGAGCTCACGGGCCAACCCGAACAGCTCCACCAGCGTGCGGCCCGCCGAGGCGAGCGCGTCCCGCGGGGTGAGCGACGGCTTGGTCTCGACGTCGAGGATCAGCTTGTCGAAGTCGGTCCGCTGCTCGACACGGGTGGCCTCGACCTTGTAGGTCACCTTCATGACCGGCGAGTAGATCGAGTCCACCGGGATCCGGCCGATCTCCGCGCCCGACGCCTTGTTCTGGGCAGCGGGCACGTAGCCGCGGCCGCGCTCGACCACCAGCTCGATCTCCAGCTTGCCCTTGCCGTTGAGCGTGGCGATGTGCAGGTCGGGGTTGTGCACCGTGACCCCGGCGGGCGGCACGATGTCGCCCGCGGTCACGTCGCCGGGACCCTGCTTGCGCAGGTACATCGTCACCGGCTCGTCCTCCTCGGAGCTGACCACCAGCTCCTTGAGGTTGAGGATGATGTCGGTGACGTCCTCCTTGACGCCCGGCACGGTGGTGAACTCGTGCAGCACGCCGTCGATGCGGATGCTGGTGACCGCGGCTCCCGGGATGGACGAGAGCAGGGTGCGGCGCAGCGAGTTGCCCAGGGTGTAGCCGAAGCCCGGCTCCAGCGGCTCGATGACGAACCGGGAACGGGTGTCGACCTGTGGTTCCTCGCTGAGGGTGGGTCGCTGGGTGATGAGCACGGTGTCGTTCCTCCTCTGGCGCCCGCTATTTGACGCCGTCGTGGACCTGTATTCGGTTGTACCCCGCCCCCGGCGGGGGCGGGGCTGGTGCTTACTTCGAGTAGAGCTCGACGATGAGCTGCTCCTGCAGCGGCACGTCGATCTGCGCGCGTTCCGGCAGCTTGTGCACGAGCACGCGCAGTGTCGCCGAGACGACCTGCAGCCACGCCGGCACCGGGCGGTCGCCCAGGCTCTCCTTGGCGACCACGAACGGCAGCGTCGGGATGGACTTGGGCCGCACGTCGATGATGTCGAACTTGGAAACCCGGAAGCTGGGGATGTTCACCCGCTCGCCGTTGACCAGGAAGTGCCCGTGGGTCACCAGCTGACGGGACTGCCGGCGGGTCCGGGCCAGGCCTGCCCGGTAGACCACGTTGTCCAGCCGGGACTCCAGGATCTGCAGCAGGTTGTCACCGGTCTTGCCGGGGCGGCGGTTGGCCTCCTCGTAGTACCGGTGGAACTGCTTCTCCATGACGCCGTAGGTGAAGCGGGCCTTCTGCTTCTCCTGCATCTGCAGGAGGTACTCGCTCTCCTTGATCCGCGCGCGGCCGTGCTGACCGGGCGGGTAGGGGCGACGCTCGAACGCCTGGTCGCCGCCGATCAGGTCGGTCTTGAGCCGACGGGACTTGCGGGTCGCGGGTCCGGTGTACCGAGCCATTTCTCCTACTCCTCCCGCGCCCTCAGACCCTGCGCCGCTTCGGCGGGCGGCAGCCGTTGTGCGGCTGCGGGGTCACGTCCTGGATCGTGCCGACCTCCAGGCCTGCGGCCTGCAGCGAACGGATCGCCGTCTCGCGGCCCGAGCCTGGGCCCTTCACGAACACGTCGACCTTCTTCATGCCGTGCTCGGCGGCCTTGCGGGCCGCGTTCTCGGCGGCCATCTGCGCGGCGAACGGGGTGGACTTACGGGAGCCCTTGAACCCGACGTGGCCCGCGGAGGCCCAGCTGATCACCGCGCCGGTGGGGTCGGTGATCGAGACGATCGTGTTGTTGAACGTCGACTTGATGTGCGCGTGGCCGTGCGCGACGTTCTTCTTTTCCTTGCGCCGCACCTTCTTGGTGCCTGCGCCGGTCCTTGCTCTGGGTGGCATGCGGTGTGCGCTCCTACAAGAGTCTCGGTGTCGGTCTGTGTCCGTCCACGGGGGCTGTCCCCGGACCGCTACTTCTTCCCGGCCTTCTTCTTGCCGGCGACTGTCTTCTTCGGGCCCTTGCGGGTGCGGGCGTTGGTCTTCGTCCGCTGACCGCGCACGGGCAGCCCGCGGCGCCACCGCAGACCCTCGTAGCAGCCGATCTCGATCTTCCGGCGGATGTCGGCCTGGACCTCGCGGCGGAGGTCACCTTCGACCTTGTAGTTGTTCTCGATGTAGTCCCGCAGCCGGACCAGGTCCTCGTCGGTGAGGTCCTTGGAACGCAGGTCGGGATCCACCCCGGTGGCGGCCAGGATCTCGTGTGAGCGGGTGCGACCGATACCGAAGATGTAGGTCAGCGCCACCTCCATCCGCTTCTCGCGGGGGAGGTCTACGCCGGTGAGTCGTGCCATCCGGCAGTGTCTCCTGTCTCGTCGTCTCCAGGTCTGCTCCCCGTCCGTCCCGTCCTCCGGACCTGTGGTCCGCGGGCCCCGGCCTGAAGTCCGGGGGTGCCACCGGTCCTACGGCTGCTGCCGTCGTCTCGTGCTGGACCGGCTGGTTCGGGGAGGTCTTCTCGCGCCGTGGAGTACCGGCGACGTGCGGTGCTCAGCCCTGACGCTGCTTGTGACGCAGGTTCTCGCAGATCACCATGACCACACCGTGGCGGCGGATCACTTTGCACTTGTCGCAGATCTTCTTGACGCTCGGCTTGACCTTCACGTCATTTCTCCTGGTCCCGGAACCCTGCTGCGGTGCCGGGCCGTTAGTTGTCGGATGTGCTGTGTCGTGCCTGTCCGGTACTCCCGCGAAGTCTGGAGGTACCGATCGGAGAACAACAGGCGCCTACTTGTAGCGGTAGACGATGCGGCCACGGGACAGGTCGTAGGGCGACAGCTCCACGACGACCCGGTCCTCGGGCAGGATGCGGATGTAGTGCTGACGCATCTTGCCGCTGATGTGCGCGAGAACACGGTGGCCGTTCTCCAACTCGACGCGAAACATCGCATTGGGGAGTGGCTCGACCACCCGGCCCTCGACCTCGATGGCCCCGTCCTTCTTGCCCATGTCCTCCGCGTTCCTGCTGGTTCGCCGTGCCACCGCCCGGACCGTCCCGCGGAACGTGGTCCGTGGGCTGCCGGGCTGCGGCCTTGCCGCGACGAAGGCACACACCAGCTCCGAGACGTGCGGGAGGCATCGGAGAAGTGCGGGTGACGCACCGCTGAGCAGGGAATCCTGCGCAGATACCTGCAGACACGCTGGAACCGGCGCGGTCCTCGCGCCGACAGCACAGTCTACGTCGCGGCGATGTGCAGATCCAAACCGGCCCCGGCTCCCCGGCGCGGCCGGGTTACGCCTCGCCGTTATGCCTCGTCGGTGCGCGCGGCCAGACCGGAGATCCAGCGCGCCAGCAGCAGCGCACCCCAGGGTCCCGCCACCCAGACCCACCAAGGGTAGACGAGGTGCATGCTGCCCACCGAGACGACGGCCCAGATCACCAGGTTGATCAGGCTGACGCTGAGCCAGGCGCCGACCGCGGCGCGATGGCCGTGGCCCCGGTGCGGCGCTTGGTGCGGGCCTTGGTGCGGGCCTTGGTGCGGGCCTTGGTGCGGCCCTCGGTGCGGCGGCCAGGCCTGCTCCGGCGGGGCCGGGCGGGCCGCGGGCGTCGTCGCGGGGAGATCGGCGGTGAGCGGCTGGAGCTCGCCGTACGTGCGCGCCGCCCATGCCTGCCGCACCCGCTCGTCGAACTCGGCGAGGTCGAGGCGGCCCTCGGCGTGCGCGGACCGCAGCCGCTCCGCGACCTGTTCGCGGTCCCGGTCGGAGGCCCGCATCTCGTCGCGCGGTGCCTGGTCGCCCACGGTGTCCATCGTGCGCCCGTCCCTTCGCTGTGGGGACTCCCCGTCGCCGGCACCGCGACCGGCGCAGCCCACCGTCATCCCGATCGTCGTCGCAGGTAACAGTGTTACAAATCTTCCGGCGTGGTCAACAGACCGGACTCGCCCGGCTGCCAGCGCGCCAGCGCGCCGCGCAGTGCGGCGCCCAGCGTGGCCAGCAGCGAGCTGCCCTCCTGCGCCGTGGCGCCGGTGGGGTCACCCAGGACTCCGCACGGGCTCACCGCCCGCACCGAGCCCGCGCGCATGGCGGGCAGCAACTCGGCGAGGCCGCCGGTGTTGCCCGGCCGCGCCTGGCTCATCCGGACGTCCGCGGGGGCGATCGCGAGCAGCAGCGACGTCTCCGTGCGGCCGGCGTGCAGGTCCGCGCCCGGCGCGACACAGGCGTGCCAGGCCACGTCGCGGCCCTCCGCGCGCAGCCGCCGCACCGCCGCGCCGAGTGCGGCCACGTTGCCGCCGTGACCGTTGACGAAGACCAGGCGGGCCGCCCAGCGGCAGGCCGAGCGGCCGAACTCGACGAGCACCGCCTGCATCGCGTCGTGCCCGATCGAGATCGTGCCGGGGAAGCTCTCGTGCTCGCCTGCGGCGCCGTAGCTGATCGGCGGCGCCACCAGGACGCCGGGCCAGGAGACCTGTCGGGCCACCGCCTCGGCGATCCGGGTGTCGGTGTCCAGCGGCAGATGCGGCCCGTGCTGCTCCACCGAGCCCACCGGCACGAGCACGGTGAGGTCCTCGCCGCGGTCGAGCTCGGGCCAGCGGGACCCGGCCAGGCTCACCGCGCCTCGTCGTCGAGGTAGCCGTGCTGGCGGAGGAAGCCGAGCAGTTCGTCGGCGGCCTCGGCGGCGCTCGCCGGGGTGACCACCCTGGGCGGCTCGCGCTCCACCAGAGCTCCGGTCAGCGCCAGCACCCTGGTGCGGGGGTCGTCGCCGACCGGGGCGGGCAGCACCCGGGGGCGGGGCCGGTACGGGCGGGCCGGCCCGGTGTGGGGTGCGCGGGGCGGACGTTGCCGGGTGGTGACGACCGGAACCGTCGCGGTGCGGGCAGCCAGCACCGCGGGCAGCGCGGCCCGGCGCAACCGGACCGTGGTCGGCTCCACCGAGCACACCGCGGGCAGCCCCACGGCGAGACGCTCGCGGCGGCCACCGTCGATTCTGCGCAGCGCCCGCAGTTCCCCGTCCTGCTGGGCGAGCTCGAGCAGCCCGAGTGCCTGCGCGGCGCCCAGCCGATGGGCCAGGTAGGCGGGTGTGGATCCGGCGCCGCGATCGGCCGAGTGGTCTCCGCAGATGACCAGATCCGGCAGGCCGTACCGCTGCTGGAACCCGTCGATCAGGGCGTCCGCGGTGGCTGCCTCGTCGAGGTGGTCGTGGTCGGCGTCCGGGTCGCCGGCCTGGATCCGCAGCACCGCGTCGGCACCGGCGGCGAGGGCGTCGCGCAGCATCGCGTCGGCGGCGGGCGGGCCGACGGTGACCGCCACGCAGCGGCCGCCGAGCCGCGCGGCCAGCCGCAGGGCGTGTTCCAGGGCGCAGCGGTCGGCCTCGCTCGGGCCGCTGGTGCGTTCGTCGGTGCGGACGGCGCCGGTCAGCGGGTCCACTGTGGCGCGTTGGTCGACGAAGCGCAGCGCCGCCAGGACCGTCTTCGTCGGCTGGCCTGTCGGCGGCTGGTCTGTCGGCGGCTGGCTTGTCGGCGGCTGGTCTGTCGGCGGCTCGGCGGTGGTCAACGGCTCACCCCTTGCGGAAGACGACGCCCTGGCCGCCGTCGGGATAGGTCCAGCTGATCGCGCCCTCGCCGTTGCAGACCAGGTAGCAGGTGCCGCATTCGAAGCACTGCTCGTAGTTGAACAGGATGCCGCCTTCCGCGGTGGGGACGAACAGGTTCGCCGGGCAGGCGTGCACGCACGCCTTGGTCGTGCACGATCGGCAGACGTCGGTGTCCACGGTGATGTGTGCCCGTTCGGCCACCCGGAAGTCCACGGTGGACATCCGGTCGTCGAAGGCGATGTCCCGGTAGCGCCGGTCCGGCACGCTCATGGCTGCCCCTCCGCTGGTGGGTGGTCCCCCGGTGGGTAGCAGTTACGGACACCGCGGAGGGGGGTTTGTGGTTCTTGAAGAGCCCTCATCCGAAGCTCCGCAGGGCGCTCAGGCCGTCGCGGGCCAGGTCGCGCAGGCGCACGCCGTGCTGTTTCGCGGTGCGGCGCAACAGGGTCCGCAACCCGGGCTTGGGATGCGGGTTGTCCACCCGGAACATGCCTTCCACCAGGTCGCAGACCAGCCCTGGATAGCGCTGCTGCATCCGCTCCGACAGGATCAGCCCGGGTGCGTTGCGCAGCTTGCGGTGGTCGGCGAGCACGAAGGAGTTCTCCAGCCGCTTCCGGTATCCCGCGAGGCCCGCCTTGGAGGTGTCGCCGGCGCGCAGGGCGTCGGCGGCGGCGCGTCCGGCGTACATGCCCGACCCGATCGCGAAGTTGACGCCCTCCAGCCAGATCCCGGCCGCGAGGCACATCGCGGCCGCGTCGCCGCAGACCAGCATCCCGTCGCCGACCAGTTCGGGCATGGTGTCGTAGCCGCCCTCGGGGATCAGGTGCGCGGAGTACTCCACCAGCTCGGTGCCCCGCACCCACGGCGCGATGGTCGGGTGCTCCTTGAGGTCGGCGATCAGCTCCTCGGGCCGCACCCCCGCCGCGCCCAGGCCGGGCAGGCTGAGCACCATGCCCAGCGAGATCGAGTCGAGGTTGGTGTAGAGGAACCCGCCGCCGGGGATGCCCCTGGTGCAGCCCAGCATCTCGATGTCCAGCCCCTCGCAGCCGGACAGGCCGAAGCGCTCCTCCAGCAGCCCGCGGTCCAGCGCGAGCGTCTCCTTGACCCCGAGCGTGGTGTGCTCGGCCTGCTCGGCGACGTCCGAGGCGCTGAACAGGCCGGCTTCCTTGGCCAGGAACGAGTTCACCCCGTCGCAGGCGATCACCACGCGGGCGGCCAGGTCGCCGTCCTCGCGGTCGGTGCGCACCCCGGCGACCCGGCCGTCCTGGTCGCGCAGCAGGCTGGTGGCCACCGTGGAGGGCACGAGCACGGCGCCGGCCTGCTCCGCCTTGCCCGCCAGCCAGGCGTCGAAGTCCGGGCGGTGCGCGGTGGCCCCGTTGTAGGGCGGCGCACCCCAGGCCGTGGTGCGGAAGTCGACGGTGAGCGACTGCTCCGCGGTGAGGATCATCGTGGCGCGGCGGGTGACCCACCGCTGGACGGGAGCCTCCTCCCACCACTGCGGCACCAGCTCGTCGAGGATCCGCCCGTAGACCACGCCGCCGTAGACGTTCTTCGAACCCGCGAACGGACCCCGCTCCACGAGCGCGACCGAGTGGCCGGCCCTGGCCAGCTCGATCGCCGCGGCCGAGCCCGCCGGGCCCGCGCCGACCACCACCGCGTCCAGCACCTGCCGCGGGTCGGACCGCGGTGCGGTGACCGAGCGGGACCCGGGACCTGCGTGCTCAGCCACCGGCGTTCACCTCGTCTCCAGAGTGCTGCGACTCCCCCGATTTCCCCGACTTCCCCGACTCAGGGGACGCAGACGACCCCGGCGCTGCGAGCAGCCGGTCGGCGAGCTCGCGGAGCAGTTCGGCGGCGTCGGTGACGATGCCGAGACCGGCCATGGCGGTCATCGGGCAGTGCGCGTCACGGTTCACCGAGACGACGTGACGGGGCGCGCCGAGCCCGCCGACGTGCTGTGCCGCGCCGGAGACACCGAACGCCACGTAGAGGTCGGGGTCCACCACGACGCCGGTGGTGCCGATCTGCCGCTCGTAGTCGGCCCAGCCCGCGTCGGTCACCACCCTGGTGGCGCCCACCGAGGCGCTGAGCGCCGCGGCGACCCGCCCGAGCAGCGCCACCGCCTCCACCCCGCCCTCGGCGCCCCGGCACAAGCCCGCTCCGGCACCGAGGATCCGTGGCGCCTCGGCGAGATCGACGGTGGCCGGATCGGCGGGCAGCACCTCGAGGACGCGCGCGTCGGCGATCTTGTCCGGCGCCGCTTCGGCGGAGACCTCGTGCACCTGGGGTTCGCCGTCGGCCGCCTCGGCGCCCCGCACCCCGGGCAGCAGGGTGGCGACGAACGGGCCGTCGGGGCAGCACGGCACGGTGACCCGCCCGCCCCAGCGCAGCAGGTCGGCACCGTCGTCGCGGACCGTGCCCGCGCCGCCCAGCAGGGGCCGGTCCAGCTCGGCGGCGAGCCGGGGCGCGAGGTCGCGGCCGTCCGGGGAGGCCGGGAGGAGCACCGGCGAGCACTGCCCCACCAGTGCGGCCAACCGCGCGGCCCAGGTACCCGGCAGGTAGTGGCCCCACTCGGCGCACCACGCGGTGCGCAGCGCGGGCAGCTCGGTCACCGCGTCCCTGGTGCCGGATCCGACCAGCAGCGCGGCGCCGCCCGCCTCGGCGACGGCCTCGTCACCGCCGAGCGGCGGGACGCCGTCGCGGATGACCACCACCGCCAGCGGGCCGGCAGGCAGGTCGGTCACAGCATTGCCGGTCACAGGGCCACCCCCACCCGGTGGCCCTCGACGACCGCGGCGTGCGCCCGGCGGGGGGCCAGGCAGTCACCGACCCGGTGCACCGGCAGGCCGGAGCCCTTCAGCCCGTGCCACAACTCGTCCTCCGGTGCCTGCGGCACCGCGCAGACCACCCAGTCGTAGCGGCGTTCGACGGTCTCCCCGGTCATGTGGCGCAGCACCTGCAGTACCAGCCCGGTCCCGTCGTCGGCCGCGGCCGCGCCCAGCACCACCTCGTCGGTGCGCTGCACGATGCCCTTGGCGTGCGCCCGCATGGTCCAGGTCTCCATGTCCAGGGTCACCCCGAGGTCCTGGCCGACGACCATCCCCGGGGTGGACACCTCGACGGCGCAGCCCCGGTCGGCGAGCACCTCGGCCGTGGAGGTGGCCTGGTGGAAGCCCAGCTCGTCGACGACCAGCACGTCGCCCTCCGGGGCGGCGCGGCCCTCCAGGACGTCACGGACGTCGACGACGCGGTCGAGGCCGCCCGCCCACCAGGTCGGCTGCGGGCGGGCCCCGGTGGCGAGCACCACCACGTCGGGCGCCGCCGCGCGGACCGTCTCGACCGTGGCCGCGGTGCCGGTGTGGATGTCGACGCCGAGGCGCAGGCACTCGGCGAGCAGGTTGCGCACCACGTCGAGGAACTCGGCGCGGCTCGGCACGCTGGCCGCGACCGCGGCCTGGCCACCGGTGTCGCGGGCGCGTTCGAGCAGCGTGACGTGGTGTCCCTGGCGGGCGGCGGTGGCCGCGGCCTGCAGCCCGCCGGGCCCGCCGCCGACCACCAGCACGCGGCGTCCGCGCACGGTCGGCGCCGGGATCGGCACGCTCTCCTTGCCGGTGCGCGGGTTCTCGATGCAGCCCAGCCAGCGGTTCAGGCCCATCCGCCCGACGCATTCCTGGTTGCACGACAGGCAGGTGCGGATCTCGGTGGCATGCCCGGCCCTGGCCTTCGCCGCGAAGTCGGCGTCGGCGATCTGGCCGCGCACCACGCCGATCAGGTCGGCGTGCCCCTCGGCCAGCGCCCGGTCGGCCTGCACCGGGTCCTTGAACCGGCCCACCCCGATCACCGGCAGGTCGACCGCCTTGCGCAGCGCGGCCGGGATGAACATGGCGTACCCGGGCGGGATGTGCATCGACGCCTCGATCATGTACAGCGTCGCGGTGGCCACCCCGATCGAGGTGTTGACGTAGTCGACCTTGCCGTGCGCCTCGACCAGCTTCGCCACGTCGACCGCGTCGTCGAGAGTGGTGCCGCCCTCGATCAGCTCGTCACCGCAGATCCGCACCCCCAGCACCCGGTCCGGCCCGATGGCCTCGCGCACCGCGGCCACGATCTCCAGCAGGATCCGCGCCCGGTTCGCCAGCGCTCCGCCGTAGCGGTCGGTGCGGACGTTCGTGGCCGGGGAGAGGAATCCGCGCACGATCGAGGAGTGCGAGCACTGCAGCTCCACGCCGTCGAAGCCGCCCTCGACGCAGTGCTCGGCGACCAGTCCGTACCCGGCGACGACCTCGGCGATCTCGTCCACCGTGATGGCCTTGGGCACCTCGCGGAACATCCGATCGGGCACCGCGCTCGGTGCCCACACCGGCAGCCGCGAGTACATGCTGGAGGCCTGGCCGCCGTTGTGGTTGAGCTGGGCCAGGATCGGCACGTCGTGGGCGTGCACCGCCTCGGTGATCCGCCGGTAGCCGGGGATCACGTTGTGGTGGAAGCCGTGGATGAGCTTCTCGTAGGGCCAGTCGGTGGGGTGGGTGGAGTGCTCCTCGGTGATGATCAGCCCGACGCCGCCCGCCGCCCGCGCCGCGTAGTAGGCCGCGTGCTGCGCCGAGGGCAGGCCGTCCTGCGCGTAGTTCGTCAGGTGCGCGGCGAACACGATGCGGTTGCGCAGCACCAGCGGGCCGAGCCGCAGCGGACGGAACAGGTACTGGTAACTCATCGCGGACTCCCCTGCCCGGCGCCGACTGCCAGCGCGGTGCGACGTCCTTCCAGGACGGCCTGGTAGACCGTCCTGGGCGCCACGCAGTCACCCACCCGGTACGGGCCGTCCAGCGTCTCGTCGGGCAGCCGGTGCCCGCAGTCGACCAGGACGGCGCAGTCGACCTTGCGGTCCTCGCCGGTCAGCGGGTCGTGCAGCAGCGCATGCCCGTCACCGGCCGCGCGCACCACGGTGCGCAGCTCACGGACCACCCCGGCCTGCGCCAGCCGGGCGTTCGCCGCGGCCAGGTCACCGGTGAGCGAGAGCTGGGTGCCCGCGATCTGGTCCGGGGTGCTCAGCGCGCAGGGCCGGCCCGCGGCGGCGACCTGCTCCGCGACCCCCACACCCACCCAGTCGCCGACCGGGTCGCGGACCACCACCGGCCCGTCGGGCAGCTCGGCCAGCGCCGCCTCGGTGGAGCCGGTCCGCGCCACGGCGGCCATCAGTTCGGCCGCGGTGCGCACGCAGGCGCCGTCCCGGACCGCGAAGGGCGCCGGGGCGCCGACCGCTCCGGTGGCGATCACGACCGCCCGATCCTCCGAGGACCCGGCCAGGTCGCCGGGACCGATCTCGCGCTCCAGTTCGATCTCGACGCCGAGACGGCGCACCTCGGCTTCCAGCCAGTCGGCGAGCAGCCCCATCCGGGCCCGGCCGCCGACCTGCGCCGCGAGCCGCAGCGCCCCGCCGAGCCGGCCGGAGCGTTCGGCCAGGCGCACCCGGTGCCCGCGCAGCGCGAGCACCCTGGCGGCCTCCAGCCCGGCCGGTCCGCCGCCCACGACGAGCACCTCGCGGGCCACCGGGTCGCGCCCCTGCACCGGCGGTTCTTCCGTCTCGTGCCCGGCGCCCGGCTCGCCCTCGTCGGAGATGATCGGGTTGCGGTTGTCCCGCACCTGGCTGTGCTGGTTGGACAGGGTGGCGGGGCGGATCCGCTCCGGGTGCCCCGCGCACACCAGCGCGACGAGATCGGGAGCGGCGAGCTGCGCCCTGGTCATCTCCACCAGGTCGGCGACGCCGTCGTCCAGCGCCTGCTGCGCCATCGCGGGATCGACGACGCTGCCCTGCAGCACCACCGCGGTTCCACCCTGCGCCGCGTCACGCAGCTGCTTGCAGAGCTCGATGTTGAACCCGGGCTCGGTGTGCAGGTCGGGCCGGGTGGCCGACACGGCCATCGCGGAGCCGCGCACCACGACCAGGTAGTCGACCAGTTCGGCCAGCACGTCGACGTGCTCGGCGGCCTGCTCGGGGGTGATGCCCGCCCACGGGGCCTGCTCGTCGCAGGACAGCCGCAGCCCGAGCACCCGCTCGTCGCCGAGCGCCGCGCGGACCGCGGTGAGGACCTCGCGCAGCAACCGGGCCCGGTCCTCGCCGTATCCGTCGCCGCGCTGGTTGGTGAGCCCGGAGAGGAACTGGCGCAGCAGGCTGTGCTGGCCCGCGTTGATCTCGACACCGTCGGTGCCCGCCCGCCCGGCCAGCCGCGCCGCCGCGGCGAACCCGTCGAGCAGCTCCGCGATGTCGGCGTCCTCCAGCTCCATCGGCACCTCGCGGCTGGCCACGTCCGGCACCCGCGACGGCGCCCACAACGCCCGCTGGTGGAACGCCGAAGAACCCTGTGAGCCGCTGTGCCCGAGGCCGGCCAGCACCAGCGTCCGGTGCGGGCGGCAGGCCGCGACCGTGGCCTGCCAGCCCTCGGCCGCGTCGGCGGCTCGCGGAGCCCGCTCGTAGGGCCAGTCCGAGTCATGCACGCTGGCGGTCTCGGTGACGATCACCCCGGCGCCGCCCTCGGCGCGCTGCGCGTAGTACGCCACGTGCCGATCGGAGATCTCCCTGCGCCGGGCCAGGTTCGTCTCGTGCGGGCCGAACAGCACGCGGCTCGGTGCCTGCCTGCCGCGCAGCTCGAACGGTTCGACCAGCGATGTCATGGCGCGCCCGTCAGATCCGCAGGCCGGCCAGCGGGTTCTCGTCGCATGCGCGGTCCGGCCTGCCGAACCCGATCTGCACCGGAACCGGGCCGCTGTTCTTTCTCGGCGCGCTCCTGGAGTGGTCCACGGTGGAGCGCGGCGCGGTGCCTGCCGCCACCGAGGCCAGCGCGGCCTCGCCGTAGCCCTGCACGCATTCCGGGTCCGGCCCGTCCAGCGGCAGGCCGGTGAAGAACTTGGCCGCCATGCAGCCGCCCTGGCAGGAGTCGTAGTGCCGGCAGGAGGTGCACGCACCGCCGGTCTGCGGGGTGCGCAGGTCCGCGAACAGCTCGGAGTGCCGCCACACCTGCTGGAAGCCGCCGGGGGAGCGGACGTTGCCCGCGAGGAACTCCTCGTGGATGGCGAACGGGCAGGCGTAGACGTCGCCCACCGGGTCGATCAGGCACACCACCCGGCCCGCGCCGCACAGGTTCAGCCCGGGCAGCGGATCACCCAGCGCGGAGAGGTGGAAGAACGAGTCGCCGGTGAGCACCGACTCGCCGCGGACGACCAGCCAGTCGTAGAGCTCCACCTGCTGCGCCGCGGTGGGATGCAGCTCGTCCCAGGTGTCCGCGCCGCGCCCGGAGGGGCGCAGCCTGGTGATCCGCAGCTGGGCGCCGAACCGGTCCGCGATCGCCTTGAACTCGTCGAGCTGGCCGATGTTGTGCCGGGTCATCACCACGCTGATCTTGAACTCGCCGAACCCGGCGTCGTGCAGGTTGGCCATCGCGCGCAGCGCGGTGTCGAAGGAACCCTCGCCGCGCACCGCGTCGTTGACCTCGGCGGTGGCGCCGTCGAGCGAGATCTGGACGTCGACGTAGTCGCTGCCGGCCAGCCGGCGGGCCCGCTCCGGGGTGATCCGCACGCCGTTGGTGGAGAACTTGACCCCGACGTGGTGGGCGACCGCGTACTCCACCAGCTCCCAGAAGTCCGAGCGGACGGTCGGCTCCCCGCCGCCGATGTTCACGTAGAACACCTGCATCCGTTCCAGCTCGTCGATCACGGCCTTGCACTCGTCGGTCGAGAGCTCCCGCGGGTCCCGCCGCCCGGAGGAGGACAAGCAGTGCACGCAGGCCAGGTTGCAGGCGTAGGTCAGCTCCCAGGTCAGACAGATCGGGGCGGCCAGGCCGTGCTGGAAGTGCTCGGTGAGCTTCACGCGTGCCTCGCTTCACTGGGGACTTCGTCACTGGGGACTTCGCCGGGGCGGCGCTCGATGGTGCCGGTGCCCGCCAGTTCGGCCAGCGCGGCCAGGTAGGCGCGCCGCTGCCGGTCCGGCACGCCCGCCGCGGCCAGGGTGGCGTGCACGTCGTCGTGGCGCTCCAGTCCGGTCACCACCTCGACCAGGGTCGGGGTCTTCAGAAACGACAACCGCCGGGTACCGAAGTGGTAGGCCAACGCGCCGAACGACTCCGGGCGCAATGCCACCTGAGCGGACTTGCGGTACGGCCGGGCGGGATCGAATGCCTCCACGGCGTGATCAGTAGACCCCGCACATGCCGTCGATGGAGACCTCTTCGACCAGTGTTTCCACCAGCTCGTCGTCCGGGCTCTCGCCGTCGGCCTGCGGATTGTCGATCTGTGCCATGGGATCGCCTCCTGCGGACTGGATGAATTTCAGGCGGGCCGACTTCTGCGACCGGGCTCACATCGACGCTATGGCACCCGGCGGCCACCGGACAACGGCCCGTTCGGAGGGGGCCGACCGGCGCGACCGGGCACCCCTGAGCAGGCAGCCACGCCCGCAACAGGCAGGTTCGCCGCCGGGGGGCTGTCTGTCCGGACGGGGCGTGGGGGCCCGGTCGTGCAGTCTGCGGTGTCCGTGCGCGCGGTTCGGCCCGCGAAGGGTTCCGCCCGAATCGGCGCGGACTTAACTTCGGCCTCACCACGCCGGTGCGCTATTTCATCCGGCCGCCGTCGGCCGGTATCGGCGCGGTCAACGCGAATCGCAAGACAGGCCAATCTCAAGACAGACGCTCAATCTCAAGACGGATTCGAAGCTCGAGACGACAACGGCGGCGCGTCTTCGAAGAGGGTTGCGTCGGAGAGGATCAAGGCATGCAGGTCGACGAACTGCTCAAGCCATTTCCGATCAAGGAGTTCCATCCGTTTCCCCGGGCCCTGCTCGGTCCCGGCGCCCACGAGCTGATCGGCCCCGAGGCGAAGAAGCTCGGCTTCACCAAGACCTTGATCATGACGTCCGGGCTGCGCGGCACCGACATCGTGCACAACATCGCCGAGTCGATGAAGTACCACGGGGTCGACGTGGTGGTCTACGACAAGGTGGAGTCCAACCCCAAGGACTACAACGTCATGGACGCGGTGTCGATGTACCAGGAGAACTCCTGCGACAGCTTCGTGTCCATCGGTGGCGGCTCGTCACACGACGCGTGCAAGGGCGCGCGGGTCTCGGTGGCGCACGACGGGCGCAACGTCAACGAGTTCGAGGGCTTCAACAAGTCGGAGAACCCGAAGAACCCGCCGCACATCGCGGTGTCCACCACGGCCGGTACCGGTTCGGAGACGTCGTGGGCCTACGTCATCACCGACACCACCACCGACCCGGACAACCCGCACAAGTACGTCGCGTTCGACGACGCCTCGGTGACGTCGCTGGCCATCGACGACCCGGTGCTCTACTACGAGTGCCCGATCGACTACACCGCGCAGTGCGGGTTCGACGTGCTCGCGCACGCCTCCGAGCCGTACGTGTCGCGGTTGAACTTCCAGCCGTCGCTGGGCAACGCGCTGCACGCGATCAAGCTGACCGCGAGCAACCTGCGCCAGGCGGTGTGGAACGGCCAGGACCTGCCTGGGCGTGAGGGCATGATGTACGCGCAGTACATCGCCGCGCAGGCGTTCAACTCGGGCGGGCTGGGCATCATCCACTCCATCTCGCACGCGGTGAGCGCCTTCTACGACACCCACCACGGGCTCAACAACGCCGTCGCGCTGCCCAGGGTGTGGGCGTTCAACATGCCGGTGGCCTACCGGCGCTTCGCCGACATGGCCGAGGCCATGGGCATCGACACCCACGGCAAGACCGACGTGCAGGCCGCCGAGGCCGCGCTGGCCGCCGCCATCAGGCTGCTGCGCGACGTGGGCATCCCGGAGCGGTTCGTCGACGTCACCCAGGACTCATACTCGAAGAACCGGCTGGGCCAGGGGCCCACGAAGTTCTACGAGAAGACCAAGAAGATCAGTGGTGACGACAAGGACGTGGGCCGCATCACCAACCACGTGCTCGGCGACGCCTGCACGCCCGGCAACCCGAAGGAGTGCACGTTCGACACGGTCCGCCCGGTGGTCGAGCACTGCATGACCGGTGACCTGGACGACCTGCTGGGCTGAGGTTCCCCGGAGGGTGGCGGTACGGGTGTCGCGGCCCGCACCGCCACCGCTCCGGCACCCCCTGCCGAGACGGCCGACGAAGGAGGCCCATGTTCACCTCGGTTGACGAGGTCGCCGAGCGGCTTGCCGCGGTCGGATACCTGACCGACCGGCGGATCGCCACCACCGTGTTCCTGCAGTCCCGGCTCGACAAGCCGGTGCTGCTGGAAGGTCCGGCCGGGGTGGGCAAGACCGAACTGGCGAAGGCGGTCGCCAAGGCCAGCGGGCGGCGGCTGCTGCGCCTGCAGTGCTACGAGGGCCAGGACGACACCAAGGCGCTGTACGAGTGGGACTACGGCAAGCAGCTGCTCTACACCCAGATGCTGCGCGACAAGATCGGCGAGGTGGTGGCCGACGCGCCGGACCTGGCCGCCGCGGTGGAGAAGATCGGGTCGCAGGACAGCGCGTTCTTCTCGGAGCGGTTCCTGGCGCCCCGGCCGCTGCTGGAGGCGGTGCGCTCGCCCGAGCCGGTCGTGCTGCTCATCGACGAGGTGGACCGCGCCGACGAGGCACTGGAAGCCGTGCTGCTGGAGATGCTGGCGGAGAACCAGGTCTCGGTGCCCGAGCTGGGCACCTACACCGCCACCCAGCCGCCGTACGTGGTGCTCACCTCGAACAACACCCGCGATCTGTCCGCCGCGCTCAAGCGCCGCTGCCTGCACCTGTTCCTGGACTACCCGTCCGCGCAGCGTGAGCTGGAGATCCTGCACTCCAAGGACACCGGGCTGGCCGACGCGGTGGCCGTGCAGCTGGTCGACGTGGTGCGCGGGCTGCGTGAGCTCGAACTGCGCAAGCCGCCGAGCATCTCCGAGACCATCGACTGGGCGCGCACCCTGGCCGTGCTGGGCGTCTCCGAACTGTCCGCGGGCGTGCTGTCCGACACCGTCTCGGTCGTGGCGAAGTACGACAAGGACGTCTCCCGCGCACTGGAGGCGCTGCCCCGGCTGGTCGACCCGAACGCGCAGGTGCCCGACGGTCATGGGCACGGCCATGGGCACGGCCACGCTCATGGGCACGGCCACGCTCATGAGCACGGACCTGCGCACGGGAACGGCACCGCCGCGGCGCCGGACGAGGACGAGGAAGGACCCGACGGGCGCCAGGTGCGGGCCGGCCGGGACGAGCCGGGACGCCACGGTGCGGGCGTCTACGGCAACCCGCCGACCGCCGAGGGCGACCGGGACACCACACCCGCGGCGCGGCGCGCGGTGACCAGCAGCCAGGGCAGCCGGTCGTTCCTGGGCAACCGGCCGAGGCGCCGGGACCGGTAGCGATGCAAGCCAGCCTGCATCGATTCGTCCGGTTGCTGCGGCTGGCCGGGCTGCGGATCTCGGTGTCGGAGTCGCTGGACGCGATGCGCTCCGCGGCCCAGCCGGGAGTGCTGGCGGACCGGGAGACGTTGCGCGCCGCGCTGCGCGTCGCGCTGGTGAAGGACCGTCGCGACGAGCCGGTGTACGACGAGGTCTTCGACGCCTTCTTCGCGCTGGTCAAGGTGGGGGCGCCGGAGCAGGGGCACGGCCACGGGCACGGCCACGAGGAGCTGTCCGACACCGGCGAGCTCGACTCGTTCACCATGTCCGAGGAGCCTGCGGAGAATCCACAGCAGGGGCACTCGCACGGCAAGCCGGTCGACATCCGGGACTACTTCGATCCGGAGGACCTCGCCGAGCAGTACAACCTGCACCAGGAGGCCAACAAGGTCGACCTGGCCGCGCTCACCGACGAGCTGGTGTTCTCCCCCGACGCGGACACCCCGGGCAGCGAGGGCGCCCGGGTGCAGATGGAGACCGACCGGCTGCACGGCGCCGGGATGCCCGGCGAGCTGTCCCGCGCCACCGGCACCAGGGTGGACACCGACCTCACCATCGCCGAGCAGGAGGCGCTGCTCGGCTGGCTGAACGCGGTGGAGGGCGAGGACGACACTGCCGACGCCGGGGACGAGTCCGACGCGGCGGCGTTGCGGCGCAGGCTCGCCGGGGTGCTCGCCAACCTGCCCGAGGCGCTCAAGCAGCACGTCGAGGCGCTGCTCGCGCTGGAGCAGCGGGTGGTGGAGTCCCGCGACGCCCGGGTCGCCGCGGTGGACCGGGTCGACGAGCGGGAACGCGCACAGCTGGAGGAGTCGCTGCGGCGGCTGCTGCACAGCCTGCACGGGGCGCTCACCCACCGCCGTCGCACCGCCGCGCGGGGGCGGGTGGACTCGGGCCGCACCATGCGCCGCAACATGCGCTTCGACGGGGTGCCGTTCCGTCCGGTGACGGTGGCGCGCGCGGAGGACAAGCCGCGGCTGGTGGTGCTGGCCGACGTGAGCCTGTCGGTGCGGACCACCGCCCGGTTCACCCTGCACCTGGTGCACGGGCTGCAGGACATGGTGCACCAGGTGCGCAGCTTCGCCTTCGTCTCGGAGCTGGCCGAGGTCACCGACCTGTTCTCGGAGCATCCCGTCGAGCACGCGCTGGGCCTGATCTTCGGCGGCGACGTGCTGGACACCGACGCCAACTCCGACTACGGCCACGCCTTCGGCGAGTTCCTCGCCGAGTTCGGCACCGCGGTCACCCGGCGCACCACGGTGCTGGTGCTCGGCGACGGGCGGGGCAACGGCAACGACCCCAACCTGGAGGCCTTCGAGGAGATCGCCCGCCGGGCCCGCGAGGTGATCTGGCTGACCTCGGAGCCGCGCTACTCCTGGGGCCTGGGCGCCTGCGACCTGCCCGCCTACGCGGAGTTCTGCAACCGGGTCAGGGTGGTCCGCGACCTGTCCGGGCTGGAGACCACGGCGAACGCGATGGCCACCGAGGTGATCGGGCGGTGATGACCCCGACCACCACGATGGACGCACTGGCTCCGGGGCATCCGGGGCGGTGGAGCGACGGCCGGGTCACGGTCTGCCACGACCGCCGCGAAGCGGTGCCGGTGCGGTTGCTCGGCGGCCGCGCGCCGGACGCGGTCACCGAGCACTTCCGGATCCACCGGACCGCGCAGGGACTCGTGGTGCTGCACCGGTTGTTCCCCGACGAGCTCGACGACGACCTGGCCGGCATCGTCTCCGCGGAGCTGGGCTCGTCCGGTCTGCTGGACGGCCCGGAGGACTTCCGCCGGGTGTTCACCGGGGTGGTGCGCTCCACGATCAGCGAACCGGTGACCGCGTGGTCGGTGTTCTACGCCAACACCCTCGCCGCGCTCGCCCATCCCGGGGCCACCCGGACCGGGGGCAGCGTCGCGGCGTTCGCTCCGGTCGCGGCGCGGGCGAAGGAGCTCGTGACCGGAAGGCGGGTGCTGGACCTGGGTAGTTGCTTCGGTTTCCTCGCGCTGCGCCTGGCCGACAGCGGGCACCAGGTGATCGCCTCGGACCTGTGCCCCGGAACCGTGCAGCTGCTGGCCACGGTCGCGCGGAGGCTGGGCAGATCGCTGTCCACTGTGGTCTGCGACGCGGCGCGGGTACCGTTGGCCGACCGCAGCGTGGACACCGTCACGATGATCCACCTGCTCGAGCACCTGGACCCGGCACACGGCGCGATGGCGCTCGCGGAGGCGCTGCGGGTGGCCCGGTGCCGGGTGGTGATCGCCGTGCCGTTCGAAGCGGAGCCGACCGCGGTCTACGGGCACGTCCGCACCTTCGACCTGGCCGACCTGGACGGCCTCGGCGCCGAGACCGGCCTGCCGTACGAGGTGACCGAACACCACGGCGGCTGGCTCGTGATCGACGCGGGGCCGTAGCCCCCGGTCGCTTCAGTCACAGTCAGCCTAGCGAATAGCGATCGTCGGCGGCGAATCGAACCGGTTGCGACACAGCCCTCGATGAATCCCGGCTTTGAACGCGGCCCAATCCCTGATCTTTCTCGGCTGCCGATGTGACACATTTCCGAAATTGTCGGGGTCGGGCGCGATAATTGGCCCGTGATGGCGGTTGAGGATCGTGCGCAGACAGCCCGTATCGACGGGCTGCTCGACAAGCTGCGCGCGGCCGAATCCGAGATGCGGCGGTCCTATGCGCGGATGATCGAGGTGGTGGCCGAACTCGAGAACGAGAAAGCCGGTGCCGTCACCGGGTTCGGCACCACCGCCCGGCTGCTGGCCGGGGTGCTTCAGCTGTCCCGGGGCGAGGCCCGGACCCGGGTCGAGCACGCGGCGCACCTCGTCGAACGCCGGTCCCTGACCGGCACCGTGCTGCCCCCGCGGTTGCCCGCCACGGCGGCCGCGCTGGCCGAGGGCGCCATCGGCACCGCCCAGGTGCGGATCATCACCGCCACGATGGCCCGGGTCCCCTCGGCGACACCTCCGGACGATCTCGCGCTGGCCGAGCAGACCCTGGCCGACGCCGCCCGCCGCTTCGACCCCGCCGCCCTCGCCCGGATCGCCGAACGCCTACTCGCCCACCTCGACCCCGACGGCACCGCCCCCACCGACGAACCCGAACGCAGCCGCGAACTGTACGTGCGCACCAGCCGCGACGGCACCGTGAACCTCACCGGGCGCCTCGACCCCGACGGCGGCGCCCGAGTGCTGGCAGTCCTCGACGCCCTCAACACCCGCCACCCCGACACCGACGGCCAACCCGACCAGCGCAGCCAACCCCGCCGCAACGCCGACGCCCTCATCGACGCCATGAACCGCGTCCTCGACGACGGCGACCTACCCGCCACCGGCGGCCAACGCCCCCACCTGACCATCACCATCGGACTACGCGAGCTCACCGAAGGCCTGGGCACCGCCCTGCTCGACACCGGCGGAAAGATCACCGCCGCCCACGCCCGCCGACTGGCCTGCGACACCCGGCTCATCCCCATGGTGCTGGGCACCGACTCCGTCCCCCTCGACGTCGGACGCGCACACCGCCTCGCCAGCCCCGCCCTCCGCGCCGCCCTCGCCCACCGCGACCACGGCTGCGCCTTCCCCGGCTGCCCACGCCGCCCCCCACACTGCCAGGCACACCACATCCGCCACTGGCTCGACGGCGGCACCACCGCCCTCGAAAACATGTGCCTGTTGTGCGACTACCACCACACCACCGTCCACCGCCAGAACTGGCGAATACGCATCAACACCCGCGGCCACCCCGAATTCACCCCACCCCACATTCTCGACCCCACCCACACCCCACTCCCCGACCCCTTACGCCAATGGGCCGGATGACTCCGCCGCCCGCGCGTTATTCAGTCACGCGGTGACGCCCATCCATGCCGCAAACCCGCTGAGACTGTCGGATCTACGCCGATCGCCGCGAGCAAGGGTCCGCACCGTTTCCGCGACCATGGGGTGGTACCGGGTCTGTTGTGGCGCCGTGCGCCGTGCGGTCATCAGGCTGGACAGGGCGTTGTGCCGGTCGCCGTGGAGCAGGTATCCGCGTGCCAAGTCGATCCAGTGGTGCCCGACCCGCTCACGGGGCGCAGTCGGGGGCGGGACGAAGCCTTCGGCGCGCTTCACCGCCTCCGTGCTGTCGCCCGCCTCCACCGCCAGGCCGACCGCCCAGATGGCCACGTTGGTCGGTCCGAAACACAGCCGATAGTCGTCACGGTCAGCACCGATACGCGCGGCCGTCTCCCGAGCCTCGGCCAGGTGCGCATCCGAGGTGGACTGATCACCGGCACGGGCTGCTGCCAAAGCTGACTTGAGGTGCAGGTTGCCCCAGGTCGAGAGGGTCGGCGCGTCGGCACGGCCCAGCCCGGGCTCCAACCGTGCTCTCGACCTCTCCAGAAGTCGTTGCGCAGCTGCCCAGTCCGCCAGGCTGATCAGTTCGCCCGCGCGTCGGTAGTCGCCGACCAGCACGGCCAGTTCGTCACCGGACCGTGCGGCAGCCCACTCGTAGCGGTCCACGCTCAACGAGGCAAGATCGACATAACCGAGCTTCGACGCCAACTGCCCTGCTGCGTAGTACATCTCGGCGAGCAGGCCGAACGCCCACTCCTGCTCGGCGCCCGTCAGCGTGTGCACCGCAGCACGCAGTTCGGCGAGCAACCCCGGCAGTGCCGCGCCCAATGCCGTCAGATCGACCAAGTGCCGCATCCGGGAGGCGCGATCCACTTCGGCTTGCAGCTCGGCCAGGCTCCGCGCGGTGCTCCCGTCATCGGGGGGCAGCCGGTAGGCGGCCAGCTCCCGACGCAACGGCGGGATCACCGCGAACACTTGATGCTCAGCGGCGTCAGCCGGGCGTATCGGCTGACCCAGCAGCTCGGCCACGCCCACGCCGAGAGCACGGGCCGTCGCCGACACGAACGCGGGCGAGGCGGGCGCGCTGCCCTGCTCCACCTTGCGCACCAGAGACGACGACACGTGGGCACGCTGCGCGAGCTGAGCCTGCGTGAGCCCGTTGAGCTTGCGCAGCTGGGCCGCCTGCCCGCCGATACCGCCTTGCGGCTGGTCCGGCACGGGACCACCTCCCTGGCACCTCGCCCGATGCTACCGGCTGCGTCGGGCACTCACCGATTGTCACCCGGTGGTCACTCCAGCACAGGGCACGGTCCTAGCGTCGGCCAAGTGATCTTGGAATGCCGCCCGGCGAGTCAGCGGTCCGCGGAGTATCGGCCATCGCGAATCGGGTGTGGCCGATCTTCAGGCAGCGGTCCATGACGACCGTCAGGCCGGCGGCCTCGGCCTGTTCGGCGATCGCCGCGTCGTAGAGCCCGAACTGCAGCCACAGCGTGGACGCGCCGGCCTTGATCGTCTCGGTCAGCACGTGGGGCAGCTCCGCGGGCCTGCGGAACACGTCCACGAGATCGGGCACCACGGGCAGTTCGGCCGGCGAGCGGTACACCGGCCTGCCGAGGATCTCCGTCGCGTTCGGGTTGACGAAGTAGACGTCCCAGTCCGTGTGCGCCAGCAGGTAGGCGGCGGCGACGTTGCTGGGCCGCGCGGGATTCGGGGAGGCGCCGAGCACCGCCACCGTCCGGGTCCGCCGCAGGACCGCCTGCAGCTGCCCGGCCGACGGCGCCATCCAGCCATTCGCCTCGCTCATCGGTCGGCTCCACGCAGCGGGCTCAGATCAGGCCCGCCTTGCTGGCGGCGAAGACGGCCTCGGCGCGGCGGGAGACCTCCAGCTTGCGCATGATCTTGCCGACGTGGAACTTCACCGTGGTCTCGGAGATGAACAGCTCCTTGCCGATGGCCCGGTTGGACTGTCCGCGCGCCAGGAGCCGCAGCACCTCCAGCTCGCGTTCGGTGAGCCGGCCGCCGCCGGGCTGCTCGCCGTTGAGCGAGCGGATGACCGCGGAGGCGCTGCGCGAGTCGAACGCGCTCTCCCCGCGGGAGACCGCGCGGATCGCGCGGGTGAGCTCGGTGGTGTCGACGTCCTTGATCACGTAGCCGCGGGCACCCGCGTGCACCGCCTCCACCACGAGCCGGTCGTCCAGGAAGGTGGTGAGCACCAGCACGCCGATGCCCGGATGGGCGTTGGCCAGTCGGCGGCAGACCTGCAGGCCCTCGGAGTCGGCGCCTGCGGAGAGCTTCAGGTCCAGCAGCACGATGGTGGGCCGGACCCGCGCGACCACGGCCAGCGCCTCCTCCGCGCTGGACGCCTCCCCCACCACCTGCAGGTCCCGCTCGCGTTCCAGCACGGAGCGAAGACCCTGGCGAAGGATCGCGTGGTCGTCGACCAGGACGATGCGAACCTGCTGTCCCACCGGATGGTGCGGCCGGGGCGCCGGGACGCGGCTGGCGGTGTCAGGCATCGGAACCTCCTGGTGGGGCGCTGGCGTTCTGCGTCGCTGTCTCGCGGTCCGGCTGGGCCTGGTCCGGCAACGGCAGGGGAACGCTGAGCAGCACGCGCAGCCCGCCCAGCGTGGCCTTGCGCACCGACAGCGTTCCGCCCAGTTGCCGGGCGCGGGCCTGCATGTTCGCCAGCCCGCGATGCCTGCCGTCGAGATCGCCCGCCGCGGCGACGCGCAGTGTCCTGCGGACGGTCTCCGGGTCGCCCCGGCCGTCGTCGGCGACGGACAGCAGCAGCCGGTCGGCGCGGTAGGCCAGCCGCACCACGGCGCGCCGGGCCTGGGCGTGCACCGCGGTGTTGAACAGCGCCTCGCCCGCCACCCGCAGCAGCGAGTGCTCCGCGTGTCCGGGCAGCGGCACCGGCGCGCCCTCCACGCGGACCTCCACCCGCAGCTCGTCGGGCACGTGCACGGTGGCCAGTTCCTTCAGCATCGCCGGGAGGCTCGGCGTCTCCCCGGTCTCGGTGTGGTTCAGCGTGTAGATCGCCGAGCGGAGCTGTTCGACGGCCCTGCGGGTGAGGGCCTTGGCGGTGTCCAGGCGCTCGGCCAGACCGGGGTCGCTCACCTCGGCACGGCAGATCTCGATCTGCATCCCCGCGGACAGCGCGAACTGGGTCACGCTGTCGTGCAGTTCGCGGGCGATGCGCCGCCGCTCGGAGTCCAGCACCGTGCGCTGGCGCGCGACCAGCAGCTGCTCCTGGGTGCGCTGCAGTTCCGCGTTGCGCGCCGCGAGATCCTCGGCGTCCCGGCTGGCCCGGTCGTACAGCTGCTCGGTCTGCGCGAGCAGCTGTTCGCTGCGCTGGTAGAGCGAGGAGTTCTGCAACGCGGCCGCGGTCTGGCCGGCCAGGATGCGCAGCACCGACGAGTCGGTGGCGTCGATGTCGCGCAGCCGGCCCGCCCAGGCCACGAAGGCGCCGACCACGACGCCGTCGAGGGCCACCGGCACGTGGCTGTGCCGCAGCGGCGACGAGCCGGGCGGGTGTGGCTGCAGCGTGCCCGCGCGCACCAGGGCGAGATGGCGCAGCACCGCCTCCGGCAGCGTGCTCAGGTCCCTGATCTCGGCGCCGTCGGAGTCCACCGCGAGGTGGCGCAGTGCGGTGTCCGGCAGCGACCCGTCGGCCAGCGCGAACAGCACGTACTCCGCGCTGAGGTGCTCGGCGGCGGCCTGCACGACCGCGCGGATCAAGGTCTCCGGACCTTCCCTGGTGCGCACCAGCGCGCGGGAGATGCGGTCCAGTGCCTGGATGACCCGCTCGAGCCGCTCCGCCGAACTGCGGTACTCGGGATAGAAGGACCCCTTGCCGGTGCGGATGCCGGTGAGGGTCTCCAGATCCGCGTCCGCCGCGGGACCCGGCTCGGGCGAATGCGCAGCCGCGCGGTAGCCGTTCACAGCGCTGTCCGAAATAGGTCCTCCACCTCACCTACGGTCGCGGTCCGCGGGTTGGTGGACATGCACGCGTCGGCGAGCGTGGACCGGGCCAGCTGGGGCAGATCGGCCTCGGCGACACCGAGTTCGGCCAGCCCACGCGGGACGCCGACCTCGTCCGCGAGCGTGCGGATCCGCTCCGCGACCGACATCGCGGCCTCCTCGGGGGAACGCGGGTCGATCTCCAGGCCCAGCGCGCGGGCGACGGGCACGTAGCGGTGCGGCGCGGTCACGGCGTTGAACCGCACCACATGCGGCAGCAGGACACCGTTGATCACGCCGTGCGGCAGGTCCAGCAGGCCGCCGACCTGGTGGCTCATTGCGTGCGTCGCGCCGAGGATGGCGTTGGTGAAGGCCAGTCCCGCCTCCAGCGACGCCTGCGCCATGAACACCCTGGCGTCGAGATCGGCCGGGTGGTCGATGGTGTGCACCAGGTGGTCGCTGACCAGCGAGATGGACTGCAGGGCGTGCCGGTCGGTCAGCGGGTTGTGCGCCCGCGACAGGAACGCCTCGATGCCGTGGGTGAGCGCGTCGAGACCGGTCGCGGCGGCCAGCCATTCGGGCATCGTGGTGAGCAGCTCGGGGTCCACAACGGACACGTCGGGAACCAGTGCGCGGCCCATGATGGTGATCTTGATGCTGCGGGTGGTGTCGGTGATGATGCAGAACTGCGAGACGTCGGCACCGGTGCCCGCGGTGGACGGCAGCATCACCACCGGCGGGATGGGCCTGCCGATCCGGTCGATGCCCTCGTAGTCCAGGATCTCGCCGCCGTTCGCGGCCAGCACCGCGATGCCCTTCGCCGCGTCGATCACCGATCCGCCGCCGAGCGCGACGATCACGTCGCACCCGGAGGCGGCGTACTTGCCGTGTCCCGCCTCCACCTCGTGGTCCTTGGGGTTCGGCGTGACGTCGGTCCACACCGCGGGTCGCAGCCCGTAGTCGATCAGGTGCTCCTGGAGCTGATCCGCCCAGCCGGCCTCGGTGAGCCCGGCATCGGTGACCAGGAACGGCCGCCGGGCACCGAGACGGGCCGCGGCGTGTGCCGCCTCGAACCGAGCGCCCAGCCCGAAGACGATCTCCGGCGCGTGGAACTTGGCCAGCCGCCGATGCGCCTCGTCGGCTGGCACCGGAACCCGGATCACCTCGTCGTCGGGCACCACCGACGAGGGGCGCGCCGCGGCAGCGCCCGCCGCCCGCTTCGTGCGCGACAGCACCACCGCAGAACCCGGAGCAGCATCGTCGCCGCTGCCGATCACGAGCCTCCTCCATCCGCACCGGTGAAACTCAGCACGTCACCGTGGGGTCAGGCTACGCGCCACGGACGCAGGCGGCAGACCCTTGTTTTGAGGTGATCACCGCGCAGCGGGCGACGGTGCGCGCCCGGTCGCTCAGGAGACGGGTACCGGCGAGGCGATGGGGTTGGCGGCGTGGATGTCGCCATCGGTGTCGCTGAGCCGAGCGCCCTCACCGCCCCAGCGCAGCGAGATGATCTCGGCCGCGATGGACACCGCGGTCTCCTCCGGCGTGCGGGCACCGAGGTCCAGGCCGATCGGCGAGGCCAGTTTCGCCAGCTCCTCGTCGGTGACGCCGGCTTCGCGCAGCCGCTGCTCGCGGTCCTCGTGGGTGTTGCGCGAGCCCATCGCCCCGACGTAGGCCAGGTCCATCCGCAGCGCTTCGAGCAGCACCGGCACGTCGAACTTCGGGTCGTGGGTGAGGACCGTGACCACCGTCCTCGGGTCGATCCGCCCGGCCTCGTACTCTTCCTTCAGATAGCGGTGCGGCCAGTTCACCACGACCTCGTGCGCGTCGGGGAAGCGGCTCTTGGTGGCGAACACCGGCCGCGCGTCGCACACCGTCACGTAGTAGCCGAGGAAGACGCCGAGCCGGGCCATCGCCGAGGCGAAGTCGATCGCGCCGAACACCAGCATGCGCGGCGGCGGCTCGAAGGAGTTCACGAAGATGTTCATGCCCTCGCCGCGGCGCTGACCTTCCGGCCCGTAGTGCAGCGTCTCGGTGCGCCCGTTCACCAGCAGGCCGCGGGCGTCCTCGAGCACGGCGCTGTCGATGGCCTCGGAGCCGAGCGTGCCGCGGTGCCGGTCCGGCCAGAG
>DASXOL010000045.1:0-17568 GCA_036494295.1 Pseudonocardiaceae bacterium | reverse complement strand
GCGCGCGCAGCTGCGGATGCCAGCCCTCGATCATCTCCAGTGCCAGGCGGTGCAGCACCTGCGGCCCGGCGCCGAAGAGCTCCTCGTCGGAGTACGGGTAGTCCTCGATGCGGGCGAGCTGCAGCCACATCAGGTAGTCCGGCACCGTGGTGAGCGCGGCGCCGGGAACCAGCTCGGCGGCCGCCTGCCGGTGCGGGCGACGGGACCGGTACGGCGCGAGCGCCAGGGTGCGGAAGCCCGGTCCGTGCACGCCGGTGAAGCTGTTGTCCAGCTCCTCCGGAAGGCCGCCCGGCAGCGCGGCCAGCGGTGTCTTGCCGGTGATCGCGCGGACCCGGGTGTCGTGCACGGTGGCCTGCGGCAGCAGCTGGCGGCGCAGCACCGAGTTGATCCCGTCCGCGGCCACCAGCACGTCGCCACTGGCGGTGGTGCCGTCGCCGAACCTGGCGTGCACTCCGTCGCGGCCCTGGTCGAACCCGGTCAGCTCGCGTCCGAAGTGGACGTTCTCGCCGAGGTCGCTGAGCAGGATCTCGCGCAGCGTCATCCGGTTGACCGCGGTCGGCGGCCGGTCCTGCCGAGCCTCTCCCACCCGCGGGTCGCCCGCACCGGTCCGCACGAACCGGTGATCGAAGAACACCGCGAGCTGGGTGGCCGGTGTGCTGGTCGAGGTGGCCAGGTACAGCTCGTAGAGGTGCTCGGGCAGGCACTCGGCCAGTGCCGAGTCGCCGTCCGCGTCGACATGGATCCGGTATCCCTGCGGCCGGTGGCCGGGCGTCGGGTCGCGTTCGAAGACGGTGTGGCTGACGCCTGCCTTGCGCAGGCCGTGGGCCAGGGCGAGACCACCGATGCCCGCACCGGCGATCAGGACGTGTAGTGACACTCTCATCTCCCCCAAGGAGCGCGCGGGTGGCTGGCGCGGCCGGCGGGCCGGGGCGGGCCCGCCGGCCGGTCAGTTCTCTTCGGCGTCGAGGCCCCAGCTCACCACCCGGGTGGGACGGATCCGGATGATCGCGTCCCGTGGTGTGCCGTCCGGCCAGGTCGCCTCCGGCAGCGCTTCGGCCTCACCTCTGACCTGGACGCACCGCGGCCGCCACGGCGGCAGCACGTCGTCCACCACGAAGCAGACCTTGGGATTCCGGGCGGCGTTGCGGTACTTGCGGGTGGCGGCGAAGTCGCGGCCGCCGATGTCGATCGTGTCCAGCTCGGGGTTGTAGTTCCATCCCACCGGCACCACATGCGGCGCGCCGGCGGCGTCGATGGTGGCGAGCCTGCCCAGCTTGGCTCCGTTCTGGAGATAGGACAGTTCGGCCTCGGAAAAGACGCTCATGGTGGTGGTCCGATCCTCCGTGCTCATCGTTCAGACCGCCGCGACCGCGGATTCGGTCCTGCGGACCTCCGCGGCCAGCGCGGAGAGCAGGTTTGCGACCAGTTCGGCGGTGCCCAGGTCGGTGAGCGAACCGTGGGCGTCGAACCGCTCGTGCGCGGAGAAGACGAGCACCTCCGGTTTGGTCACCACCGGCGAGCCGGTCCACAGGAACAGCTGGCGGAGCGCGAGCTGTGAACGCACCGTGCCGAACGGGCTCGGCGAGGCGCCCATGAGCGCGACCGGCTTGCCGCGCAGCACCGAGGCGTCCGGCGGCGTGGACGCCCAGTCGAGGGCGTTCTTGAGCGGGCCGGGAGTGCCGTAGTTGTACTCCGGCGTGGAGATCAGCAGGGCGTCGGCGGCGCCGATACGGGCACGCAGGTCGGCGACCGTCGCGGGCGGATCCGCGGTGTCCAGGTCACCGTTGTAGTGCGGAATGTCCGCCAGGCCGTGGTAGACCTCGATGGCGAGCTCCGCGGGTGCCAGGCCCACGGCGGCATCGAGCAGCATCGAGTTGAACGACCGGGCTCGCAGGCTGCCGGAAATGGCGAGAACGCTGGTCATCGGTTGTGGCTCCCCTCGGTAGTGGACGAACCGGTGTCGGGCTGGGTCAGCGGCGGTTGCCGGACAGCCGGTTGCCGGCCAGCAGTGCCGACACGGTGGAGCGCCGCCCCCAGGCCAGCACCGCCGAGAGCACGAGCAGGACCAGCACGGGCGTCGGGTCTCCGCCCCAGATCGAGTGCGTGATCAACGCACCCACCGTGAGCGCGACGAAGGCCGTCGCCGCGAGGCCGCACAGCCTCGGGATGAGCAGCCCGATTGCACCGGCGATCTCCAGGATCCCGATGACGTAGGGCATCCACCCTGCCGTCCCCATCGCCTGGAAGACGGCGATCGCCTGCGGGTTCGCGGTGAACTTGGCTACCGCGGCCAGCGCGAATCCCACCGCGACCAGCACCTGGAGCACCCAGAGCGCGATGTTGACGCCGCGGCCCGTCGAACGGGCGGCCGGCTGCTGCGCGGTGATGTTGTCGACCATGACTTCCTCCGAGAAGTCTGCTACCGGGATATCTGTTTGAACAACTAATACCTTGCAGCGAGGATGTTCCGCGTGTCAATAGATTTGCCCAGATCGCCTCAGGTCGGTCCCTTCGCGAGTCTGGCCCGGCCGGGGCTGCCGTCACGTCGCGCGTTCACGCGGTTCGGGGCGAACGTGCTGCCAGATAAACTTGACCCAGTTTCTTTCCGCGTGTCAACTAAGCTCGTACGGTGGTGAGATGACCGACGATTTGCTCGACGACCCTCGCCTGACGGCATTCGGCCTGGTCATCGAGGTGCACAGCAGCCTGCGCACGCTGGTCGGCGGCAGGTCCGCCGAGCATCGCCTGTCCCAGCTCCCGGACTTCGACGCGCTGATGCGGCTGGCCCGCTCCCCCGGCACCAGCCTGCGAATGAGCGACCTCGCCGCCCAGATGTCGCTGTCCACCAGCGGCGCGACGCGCCTGGTGGACCGTCTCGAACGAGCCGGTCTGGTGCGACGCGAGCCGTGCCCCTGCGATCGCCGCAGCTGGCTGGCCGTGCTCACCGAGGCGGGCGCGACGCGGGTCGCCGCGATGCTGCCCGGCCTGCTGGACTCCATCGAGCGCTACTTCACCGGGTTGCTCACACCCGAGCAGCTCCGGGCGACTCTCACCGGCCTGCGCTCGGTTCGCGACATGGTGCGCCCCGGCGCCGATGCGGGAGCGCAGCGCGACAGATCGGCCTGAGTCAGCGGTCGACCAGGATCGGTCGCGTCATCGCGGTGAGCGCCGGAAGGTCGTCGGCGTCCAGCCCGATTCCCATGTCCTCGGTGAGAACCCGCTCGAACTCCGCGTCGCCCAGCTCCCGGGTGCTCGGCTCCCCCGGCGCCCACTCGACCGTGCAGGTCCGGCCGGCGAGCCGCATCCTGCGGTCGGTTCGCGTGCTCCCCGCCACCAGCCTGCGTGCGAAGGGCGAGTCGGGATGGGTCGAGACGTAGTGGTTGCCCACCTCGTAGTCGATGTGGTGCTGCGGCGTCGAGTCGATGCTGTAGAGATCGAACCAGCCGTCCGGCCGCCTGATCCGCAGTACCCAGAGGTCGTCGTGGTCACGGTCGAGCCGATAGCTCCAACGCCCCTCGTCACAGCGTTGCCCGTCCCGCCAGGGCAGCGGCCCGATCGGCCCCGCGGAGCCGAGCCCCACGTCGGCGAGCCAGCCGTGTCCGGGTTCCCCCACCAGCAGCGCCACGTGCGTCCGCGCCCGGACCTCGTCGGTGCCCATGCGGGTCCGCCCGGAAAGCCGCCGTACCGGGAAGCCGAGGCGTTCGAGCGCCGCACCGAACAGCAGCGTGTGCTCGTAGCAGTAGCCGCCGCGCCGCCGCCCGACGAGCTTGGCCTGCACCGCGTCCAGGTCCAGGCTCACCCCGCGGCCCAGTGCGATGTCGACGTTCTCGAACGGGATGCTCAGCACGTGGGCGCGGTGCAGCAGCGCGAGCGTGCGCTCGTCGGCCGGGAGCGGCCCGGTGACGCCGATGCGGGCCAGATAGGCGTGCAGGTCCAGCAGATCAGACTGCCACTCACCGTCCGCGACCACGGGTTTTCCCCCGAAACAGCTCTCTGCGGAAAACTGACACTACAACTACAGCATGCCTATGGGTTTTCCTCGCGTCAACTATCCACTAGGCTGCCTTCGTGGGTGAGAATTGCCGTGGCTGAGAACTTCGACGATCCCCGGCTGACCGCGATGGGACTGCTCATCGAGGTCTACGAGGGCGTGACCGCCCAGCTGGACCCGATCCACGCCCGGCACGGGTTGTCCGGCAACGACTTCGACATCCTCATCCGGCTCGCCCGCTCGGCAGGCAAGCGGCTCCGGATGACCGATCTGGCGACCCAGGCCTCGCTCTCGACCAGTGGCATCACCCGCATCGTCGACCGTCTGGAACGGCAGGGCCTGGTGCGCCGCGAGGCGTGCCCGACCGACCGGCGCAGCTCGTTCGCCGTGCTCACCGACGACGGCGAGAGCAGGCTGCGGGCTGTGCTGCCGCCGCTGCTCGACCAGATCGAGGCGAGCTTCACCGGCGTGCTGGGCAGGAAGCGGCTCAGCGCGCTCACCGACGCACTCGGCGTGGTCCGCGACACCGTCCGTCCCGGTGCGGTGGCGGGCGGGGACGGCGATCCGGCCCCCCACGTCATCGCCGGGTGAACCGCGCGAGCTTCGCCTCGTCCAGGCAGACGCCGAGACCGGGGCCTGCGGGCGGGCACAGGTGTCCCCGGACGTACTCGACGGGCTCCTCGACGATGTCTTCGGCGAGCAGCAACGGGCCGAACGCCTCCGAACCCGCGGTGAAGCCGGGAGCGGCGCAGAACAGGTGAGCGCAGGCCGCGGCACCCACCGAGGTCTCGATGGTCGTCCCGCCGTGGCACGGGATCGCCGACGCCTCCGCGATCGCGACGATGCGCGACGATGCGGACAGGCCCCCCGACTTCCCGATCTTCACCGCGAACACGTCAGCGGCACGCGCCCCGGCCAGCCGCACCGCGTCCTGCGGCGTTCGCAGGCTCTCGTCGGCCATCACCGGCGCGGTGAGGCAGGCGGCGATCCTGCTGAGCGCCTCGACGTTCCACCCAGGCACCGGCTGCTCGACGATCTCGATGCCCGCGTCCTGCAGCACCGGCAGCCACCGCATCGCGGTCAGTTCGTCCCAGGTGCCGTTGAGGTCGACGCGCAGGCTTGTGGCCGCGGCGAGCGCATCGGCCACCGCGCGGATCCGCGCGACGTCCTCCGCCGGCTCGCTCGCCCCCATCTTGAGCTTGAAACTGCGGTGCGCCCCGGTGTCCAGCTTCTCCTGGATCTCCTCGATCACCGCTCCGGCGGGCTCAGCGCCCAGCGCCCAGGTGACCGGGACCGAGTCCCGGAACAGACCGCCGAGCAACTCGTGGAGCGGAACCCCGAGGGCCTTGCCCCGCGCATCCCACATCGCCATCTCCACCCCGGCCTTCGCGAACTGGGCGCCGGGGATCGTGCTGTCCAAGAGCCGGACGACCTGCTCCACCCGTGCGGCGTCCTGCCCGATCAGCAGCGGGGCGAGGTAGGAGTCGATGAGGATCTTGATGCCCTCGATGCAGTCCCCGCTCCACCACGGGCCGCCCGGCACGACCGCCTCGCCGATCCCTTCGACCCCGAAGCTCGTCCGCAGCCGCACGAGCACCGCGCTCTGGTGATCGATGCTGCCGGCGGCGAACCGGTGCGGCCGGACCAGCGGAAGGTCGACCAGCGTGGTGGTCACCGACTCGATCTGCGACGCGGTCGTCACGGCCGCGGCGCCAGCACGAAGTCGTAGCTCACCTCGGCCGTCCCTTCGCTCCGGCGCAGCTCCAGCACCAGGCCGTCCCGCACCGCACTCGCCACGTCGCTGTCCAGGTAGTCGCCCTCGGCGAAGTACAACTGCGACGTCAGTTCCTGGTGGCCCGTGGCGCGCACCTTGACGTGCAGGTGCGCGGGCCGGAAGAAGTGGCGTCCCAGACCGTCCAGCACGCGCCCGGTGGGGCCGTGCTTCGGGATCTCGTAGGGCGGCGGCAGGATGGTGCGGACCTGGAAGGACCCGTCCTCCTCGGTGGTGAACCGGCCGCGCAGGTTCCACTCGGGAACGCCGGGGTGGATGCCGGAGTAGCAACCGTCCGCATCGGCCTGCCACATGTCCAGTTCGGCGCCGGCCAGCGGCGTGCCGTCGGTCGCGGTGACCGTCCCGGTGAAGACGAGGTGCTCACCGCGTTCCCGCGGGCGCTGGGGCATCACGCGCGGACGCGCCAGCACCGGCGCGTCCGGCAGGTAGAACGGCCCTTCGATGGCGGCCATGCTGCCCGCCCGCCCGGTGTTGGCGACGTCGGTCGCCGCCGCTTCCAGGAACACGTCGAGCAGCAGGGACTCCTCGCCCTGCTTGACACTGGCGATGACCAGCTCCGTCGCCTGCCGGTACTCCTGGTGCGTGATCCGGTGTTTGTGGATGAAGTCGAGCAGGGTCCGTTCGAGATCTTCGACCACTTCGACGATGCGCTGACTGCCCATGACGTGACCCTCACGGTTGGGTACGCTGTGCGTACGTATTTTCCGTACTACGTACTCACCAGTCGTAGCCGCACAGTGGATCACCGTCAAGGGGAAGCGATGCGCAAACCGCCCGAGGAGCGCGACCTGATCCGTGCGCTCGCCCGCGGGCTGGACGTGATCCTGGCGTTCTCCCGGCAGCGTCCACAGATGACGCTCACCGAGGTCGCGGACGCCACCGGGTTGAGCAAGCCCACGGCACGGCGCATTCTGCTGACCCTGCTGGACGGTGGTTACGTGCGCGGCGAAGGCCGCAGCTTCGCGCTGACCCCCCGGGTGCTGGCCCTGGGTTACGCCTATCTCAGCTCGCTGAACCTCACCGAGATCGCCCAGTCCTTCATGGAAGACGCCGTGGCGCGCACCAGAGAGGGCTGTTCACTGGCCACATTGGACGGTTCGGACGTGGTGTACGTGACGCGGGTGCCGACCCACCGGATCACCAGCATCACCCTGGCCACCGGCACCCGGCTCCCCGCCCATGCGACGTCACTGGGCCACGTGCTGCTCGCCGGCCTCACCGACCACGAGCTGGACCGCTACCTCGAAGGCACCGATCTGCGCCCGCTCACCGCGCGCACCATCCGCGACGCCGCCGACCTGCGCGCCCGGCTGGGCGAGGTGCGCGAGCAGGGCTGGGCGATGGTGGACCAGGAGCTCGAGGAGGGGTTGCGTTCCGTCGCGGCTCCGGTGCGCGACGCGAACGGGAGGGTCATCGCCGCGCTCGGCATGTCCTCGACCACGGCCATGACCGATGCCGCGACGATGCGGGACCGCTTCGTGCCGATCATCACCGAGGCCGCGGGACGGATCAGCGAACGCCTCGGTGCCGGCTTCGCCGACAACACGACGAGTTGACCGAAGGGTGACGGCATGGCCATCGACGACTTTCCCCGGTACGCCGATCTGCGCGAGCGACGGGACGCCCCGGCCGGGTCGGCGTGGGGCGTCTTCGGCGCCGACGACGAGCTGGGCACGCTGAATCACCTGACGGCGCAGCAGGTGCTGGCCGGCGCCACCGCCGTGCGCACCGGCGAGGTGGTGAACCTGAACCTGCCGCTGAACGCCTTCGACCCCGCGCTCATCCCGACCCGCAAGCCGTTGCGCCACCACATGTTCGCGACCAACCCGCACCAGCGCGACGAGTACGTCGACAGCCTCTACACCCAGGCGAGCAGCCAGCTGGACGGGCTGCGCCACATCGGGCATCCCGACGCGGGCTTCTACAACGGCGCCGACCCGGACCGGTTCGTGGCAGAAGACCCGTTCCTGGGCATCAACCGTTTCGCCGAGCACGGCATCGCGGGCCGCGGCGTGCTGATCGACGTCGAGCGCCACCTGCGCGGACGCGGCGAGCCGATCGACCACGACAGCGGTCAGGCGATCCCCATCGCGGCGGTCGCGGCGGCGGCCCAGGAGCAGGGCGTCGACCTGCGCGCGGGCGACATCCTCATGATCCGCACCGGCTGGGTGCACCACCATCTGCACGAGATCGGACCGCAGCAGCGCGAGCGCAACACGAACCCGATCCGCTGTCCTGGCCTGGAACCGAGCCACGAGACCGTCGAATGGCTGTGGGACCACCGGTTCTCGCTGGTCGCGATGGACAACTTCGCGGTCGAGGCCTGGCCCGCCCGCCCCGACTCGCCGTTCGTCACCGAGGCGGAGCGGCGTGGCGAGATCCCGACGACCGGCCACACCGGCCTGATGCACCGGGTGCTCATCCCCCTGCTCGGGATGGTGCTCGGCGAGTTGTGGGCGCTGGACGAGCTCGCCCGGCGGTGCGCCGCGGATCGGCGATGGGACTGCATGGTGGTGGCCAGCCCGCTCAACCTCGTCGGCGGCGCGGGCTCACCCGCCAACGCGGTCGCGATCCGGTAGCCGGCGGCCCGGTCGCGATGGAGCCGAGGCGTCCAGCTCCTCGTAGGCGGACACCAGCTGGCGCTTCGAGTCGTCCAGATACGCGGCCAGCAGCCGCTCCGCGGTGGCGCCGTCGCCTTTCTCGATGCACCCGAGGATCTCGCGGTTGCGGGCCGAAGCGGACAGCTATCCCACCCGGGAGGCCCGGCGATTCGACGACTGCTGAGCCCGGCGCTCCTGAGCGCGGCGTTCGGAGCGCGGCCTTAGGAGTGCGCACACCACTCTGTCGGGGCATCGACGTACCGTTACCGATGTGGGACGGGAGCGCGCGACGGCACCGGCATGGGCGGTTCTCGCGGTCGCCTGCGCAGCGCAGTTCATGGTGGTGCTCGACGTCTCCATCGTGAACGTGGCGCTGCCGCAGATCCGCGGCGACCTGGGATTCACCCCGATCGGGCTGCAGTGGGTGATCAACGCGTACACGCTGGCGTTCGCCGGGTTCCTGCTGCTCGGTGGCCGCGCGGCGGACCTCGTCGGCAGGCGCAAGGTCTTCCTGCTCGGCCTCGGCCTGTTCACCGTGGCCAGCCTGGTCGGCGGGTTCGCGCAGGGTCCGGAGACGCTGGTCGCGGCCCGCGCGGCACAGGGTCTCGGCGGTGCGGTCCTCTCCCCCGCCTCGCTGACCATCCTCACCACCACGTTCACCGAAGGGCGGGCGCGGGCTCGCGCGCTGGGCACCTGGAGCGCGGTGGCCGGAGCCGGCGGCGCGGCCGGTGCGCTCTTCGGCGGCATCCTCACGCACTACCTGAGCTGGCGCTGGATCCTGTTCGTCAACGTGCCGATCGGCGTCCTGGTGAGCCTGGCCGCGATTGCTGTGCTCCGGGAGAGCCGCCGGCCCGACGCCGCTCGCAGTCTCGACGTGCTGGGCGCGGTGCTCGTGACCGCCGGGCTGGTGGTCCTCGTGTACGGCATCGTGTCCACCGACAGTCATCCGTGGACATCTGCGCGCACGCTGGTGACCCTTGCCGCGGCCGCCGCCCTGCTGGTGGCGTTCCTGCTGGTCGAGGGACTGGTGGCGCGCGTGCCCCTCATGCCGTTGCGGCTGTTCGCGGCGCGCTCGGTGTCCGGGGCGAATCTGGTGATGCTGCTGCTGAGCGCCGCGTTGTTCGCGATGTGGTACTTCCTGTCCCTCTACCTGCAGAACGTACTGGGCTTCGACTCGCTGAAAGCCGGCCTGGCGTTCCTGCCCCAGTCGCTGTCGATCATCGTGGGCGCACAGGTCACCGCCCGGCTCCTGCCGCGCACCGGGCCCCGGCCGCTGCTGATCGGCGGTGCGCTGGTGACCGCCGCGGGGTTCTTCTGGCTGTCCCGGCTCACCGCGACCAGCAGCTACGCCGCTGACGTGCTGACCCCCGGCGTGCTCATCACGCTCGGCCTCGGCCTCACGTTCACCCCGATCGCCGCCGCGGCAACCGGTGGCGTGCCGCACTCGGAAGCCGGTCTGGTGTCCGGTCTGGTGAACACCTCCCGGCAGGTCGGCGGCGCGATCGGGCTGGCCGCGCTGGCCACCGTGGCGACCGCGCAGACGGCCACGCTGCGCGACCAGGGCGACCGCGTCGCCGACGCGATGACCGGCGGCTTCACCAGGGCGTTCGTCGTCGCCGGAGTGATCTGCACCGTCGCCGCGGTCGCCGCGGTGACCCTGCCGAAACAGGCCCGCAGCAGCACCGTGGAGTCGGTGAAGTCCGTGGAGTCCGTGGAGTCCGTGGAGTCGGTGGAGTCGGTGGAGTCCACCGATGGGCAGGCCCGCACACCGCACACCCGGCCGGTGCCCGGCATTCGGACGATCAGCGGACGGGTGCTGGGAGCAGGTATGCGTCCGGTGGGCGGTGCGGTGGTCACCCTGGTCGACATGGCCGGACGGCAGGTCGGGCTGGCACATTCCGATCCCGACGGCGGGTTCAGCACCACGACACCGGCCGCGGGCCACCTGCTGCTGGTCACCTCGGCGCAACTGCACCACCCCACGGCCGAACTCATCGTGGACGGTGTGGAGCCGCTGCACCGGGAGACCCTGCTGCGGGCGCACTGAGCGGCCCCGGTCAGCCGGAGCCGCCCGGGTCGTGGTCGGCGCGGCCGGGGATGAGCGCATCGGACACGGCTGCGTTCGGACGTTTGAGCACCCGCACCCCGTAGACGAAGGTGAGCGCTCCACCGAGATATCCGCCGGCCACGAGCAGCACGTAGGAGATGACGCCGAGGACCAGCGCGCTGGTGACGATCTTGCCCTGGGAGTAACCCGGCATCTGGAGCCGCAACGTCCCGAGGAACATTCCGGTGGCGCTGGCCATCACGGTGAGGTGCCACCAGGCGACGGTCCGGGCGGGCGAGTCGGCGGGGATGCCGAAGAGGTCCACCAGGCCGGTGATGATGGTGGGCACCGCGGCGATCAGCCCGACCCCGATGGCGAGGACCGCGCCGATGGCCATCGCTCCCCGCTGGAATCCGGCGGCGCCGGCCACCAGCATGACGACACCGGCCGTGTAGGCGCCGATGCCGATATCGGTCAGCGGTGCATGGGCCGGTTTGCCGGAGAAACCCTTGACCAGGGTCGACAGGGGCATGGGACTGCTCCCTTCACCGATCGGGCAGAAACGCGGCGGGCGGCATGGCCTGTGCCACCACCTACGTTCATGCCCGCCGAACGGTTCTCCCCTTTGCCCTGTCGGTCCTACTCCGTGAGATCGGCCAGTAGCAGTCCGCTGCGCGGCTTCGGGGTGAAGTAGGTGCTCTTGCGCGGCATCCTGCGGCCCTGTTCGTGCACCGCGAGCACATCGGCGAACGGCACGGGGGCCAGCTGGAGGACGGCGTCGACGTCTGCACCTGGGGGATGCCCCGCGGGCAGCGCGTGGACCTGCGGACCCTCCGGGTCGATGCCCAGTGCGTCGGCGATGAGCACCCGCTCCACCAGACCGTGATCGATTCTGGGCAGCGGCTCGCCCGGCTCGGGTGGAGGCAGCTCGACCAGCAACCCGGCGCAGGCGGTCCGCACGGTCACGATGCCGGTCCTGGTCGGCGGAACCGGATCGGCGACCTCGCGCACCACCAGGTTCTGGCGGCGCCAGGCAGCGGCCAGTTCCGCGGCGCCCAGCCCGGTGCCGACCAGCGCCCGATGGATCGCACCCACCCGCAGCTGCGGCCCGCTGGTCACCAGGGCCAGCAGGCTCGGCCGGTCACCGGCTGCCGCGGCGGCCACCCGATGGTTCCCGTCCGCGACGAGCAGCGGATCGCGCGCCGCCGCGGCCAGCACCGCGTCCTGCTCCTCGCCCGGCCCCAGCAACCACAGCAGATGGGTGCGCCCACCGGAGTCGGTGACCGACACCGACGGCGCGCCCAGTGCGTCGATGCTGCTGAGCACGGTGGCGGTCAGGTGCTCGCCGTCGCCGACCGGCACGAGCATCGCGGCACTGGTAGCACAGCCCAATCCCGTCAGCACGGCGGCCCGCTCGTCCACCACCTGCTGGTAGACCTGCTCGCTGTGGCGCACCCGCGACATCCCGTCCCGGTCCACCGCGGCCGCGTCGACCAGGCACAACACCCCTACCGCGACGCCGTCCGGACCGTCCACGCGATACGGCGCCACCACGTCGTGCACCTCGCGGTAGGCGCCGGCGCGCAAGCGGTCCAGCGCGTGGCGGGCCGCGGGGAGCACCTCGGACAGCGCCAGGCCGCCGGCCAGCGCCCGCGGAGTCCGATGTGGATGCTGCACCGCCAGCAAGGTGTCACCCGCGTCGTCGGCCGCGGCCAGCGCGGCCGCCACCTCGGTCGCCTCGGCGAACTCGTCCACATCGGGTCCGGGCACCCGGTCCTGGACCACCCAGCCGCGCCTGATCGCCCGCACCCATTGCGTCATTCCTCGATCCTGCCCGCACCGGACCGCTCATGGTCCGCGGGAGACGGCACCGGCGGGTGCGAGTGCGATCGCGGCGGTGATGGGCGCGGAGAACACGCCGTTGATGCGGCCGAAGGCACGGGTGCCCCACCGGTCGGCGACCGCCGATGCCTGCAGCAAGGTGTGCAGGCCACGCGCCGCGCCCGCGGCGACGGCCACCGCGATCACCACGGCGGCCGGACCGGGCACCAGCGCGAGACAGGCCACGCTGAGGGCACCGGCGCCCAGCACCGCCACGGTGCGGGCCCGCGGCGTGGTCCGGTAACTGAACACGGGGTATACCAGCCTGCCCAGCACCTGCCCGGCGCCGCACAGTCCCAGGACGCAAAGATCGACACCCCGCGGCCCGCACCGAGTACCGTGCGCCGATCGCGGTGAACAGCTGATCACCTGTTCGCATCACAAACGGTCGTCACGAGAGAAAGGCACTGGTGACCAGTGACGCAGGAAGCCCACTCCAACGACGTCCATGAACTTCCCGATCTGGTGACGAACAGCCTGAGCAAGCCGTCCGCGGCGCGGGTGTACGACTACCTGATCGGCGGAGGGCACTGTTTCGACGTCGATCGCGACTTCGCCGAGAAGAAGCTGAAGCCGCTGCTCCCCCGCATCGCCGACTACGCGACCGAGAACCGGCTGTGGATGGCCCGGGTCGTCCGATGGGCGGTCAGCCAGGGGTACCGGCAGTTCCTGGACATCGGATCCGGGCTGCCGAGCACGGGCAACGTGCACGAGATCGCCGACGCGACCGCGACGACCCGCGACGTGAAGGTGGTCTACGTCGACAACGAACCGGTCGCGCATGCGCACGGAAAACTGATCCTCGAGGAGAACGGCGACCCCCTTCGCCATGTCGCGCTGCGCGCCGACCTGCTCGACTCGACCGAACTGTGGCGCTCGGTGATCGAGACCGGCCTCCTCGACCTGCGCGAGCCGGTGGTGCTGCTGGTGGCGGCCGTGCTGCACTTCGTCAAGGACGACCAGGACCCGGATGGCCACCTGCGCTACTACCGCGATCGGCTGCCCGCGCAGAGCCTGCTGGCGCTGTCCACCATGACCAACGAGTCGCCCAGCACCGAGGACGAGGCCGCCGCGCTTCGACGGCTGGTCGCGTTCTACGAGGAGACCACCAATCCGGGACAGTTGCGGCCGAGCGCGGAGTTCGAGCGCTTCTTCGGCGACTGGCCGCTGGTCGATCCTGGGCTGGTCTACGTGCCGGATTGGCATCCTGACGGTTCGACACGGTTCCCCGGCAATCCCGCTGCCTCGCGGATCATCGGTGGCGTCGCCCGGAAACCGGAGCACTGAACACAGGCTGTTACCACGAATCGAGTGGTCGCTCGGCATGACAATGAGGGGCAGTGACAGTCTGTACAACACGGACTACGGGTGGAACGATCATCGGTGTCGTGCTCACCCGTAGGGGGAACCGTGCCTGTAGCTCAGCCGGACCACGACGCGATCGTCGACGACGTGCGAACCCGCCCGCGGACGACGCCCACCGCGTTGCGCATCGCGTTGGGCGTACAACTGCGCAGCCTGCGTGAGGCGCGCGGCATCACCTCGGGCGCGGCCGGAAAGGCGATCAAGGCGTCCTCCGCCAAGATCGGCAGGCTCGAACTGGGCAGGATCAACCTCAACGAACGCGAGGTGGCGAACCTCCTGACCCTCTACGGCGTCCGTGACCTGGAGGAACGCGAGGCGTTCCTGTCGCTGACGCGTTGCGCCGACACACACGGCTGGTGGCGTCGATACGGCACCGTGCTGCCGAGCTGGTTCGAGATGGAGCTCGGACTCGAACGGGCCAGTTCGATGATCCGCAGTTACGAACCCCAGGTCGTGCCCACCCTGCTGCAGACCGAGGACTGTGCCCGCACGTTGATCCGGCTGGCACATCCGACCACCTCCGGCCGGGACATCGAACGCCGCGTGGCGATACGGATGGCCCGGCAGGATCTCCTCACCGGGGCCGATGCGCCCAGCCTGTGGGCGGTGCTCGACGAAGCGGCACTGTGGCGGCTCGGCGGCCGCGCCCAGATGCGCGCGCAGCTGCAACGCCTGGTCGAACTGGCGAAACTACCGAACATCACGCTGCAGGTCATGCCGTTCGGGTCCGCCAACCATGCCGCCGCCAGCGGGCCGTTCACCATCCTCCGGTTCACCGAGCCCGACCTACCCGACGTGGTGTACCTCGAACAACTCACCGGCGCCCTCTACCTGGACGACGGCCACGAGGTCGCCCATTACGCCATGGTGATGGACCGCTCGTGCGTCCAGGCCAAGTCGCCCACCGACACGATCCGGTTCCTCGACAGCATGCTCAGAGAGATCTGAGCATCGGCCCACCCGGCCCGGCACCGGATTAAATGGGCGGCTTGATGTCGGTGGGCGCGTTGAAGTCGGAGAGCCGGAAGGTGACTTTTCCGTCGGTGGTCGGGAACTCACCTTGCACCAGGCGGAAACCGCTGGACGCGATCCACACTTCGCTGGGCTGGCTCGGGTCGTACCCGGGCACCAGACCACCGACCGCCTTCTGCGGGAACTTCACCTGCACCTTGTAGCTGTCGACACCATTGGCCTGTTCATGGTCCTCGGTCTGGACGTCGGTGCCGCTGGAGAGAACCCCGGCGATGCCCCGCTTCGGGTCCATTATCAGCCTCGGGTCGTAGGGCAGCGACGAGGACAGTTTCCGGAAGCCACCGGTCGGCCCCTTGAGGTAGACATCCTGGCCGATGACGACGAAGGCCAACTCGAAGGGCTGCTTGCCCATGTCGAGGGAGACCGTGCCCTTGGCCGAGCCCTCCTTGGTGAGCACCCCGTTCGCGGACTTGATCGGCAGCCCCGGCAGAGTGCCGTCCACCTGGATGTCGGCCTTGGCGCTGTTCAGCGACCGCATCGACGTGGCCGATTGGGACAACAGCCGGGATCCGTCAGGCAGCGGCCCAGAGGAGCCGCAGGCGGTGAGCACCGTGGTGGACACTGCAGCGAGGAGTGCGAGGAAACGCAGGCGTCGGCGCGGCATCGCAGAATCCTAGAAGTCCGGCGGACCGGTTGACCATCCCTTCCCAGCCGCGGTTTCGCGACAAAACGGACCCTGGTTCCGAGACAAATACAAAAGCGCCCGCGGCGTCACTCCCCTGGGCACGGATCGCCGCCTCCGCGCCGCGTCAATCAGCGCCGTTCATTACATCGCTGTGCGGCGCCCGCGGAAACCGGGATTCGGCAGCCCGGGATGCGAGGAGGCCGCGGTACCAGGGTGCGTGCCGGGCGAAGCTTCGGGCGAAGCCGGCGCCGGGCGGGCACCCGGTCCGCGCCCAGATGCGGGAGCTCTCGAACCAGTGGTCCACGGCGAGCATGTCGAGGTGATGGCGCCGAGAGCTGCGCACGCGCAGAAGGGCGTGCTCGTAAGGCAGGTCGGGGTGGGACAACGCGGGCACCCCCAGGTGTCGCACCATGGCGGCGTGCAGCGCGCGCACCTGCACCGGCCGGGGGTGGCCAGCGTGGTAGACGCCGGTGAGCGAACCAGGTGGCGCAGCGGCCGCGGCCACGATCACCGCCGCGAGGGCGTCCACGTCGACCAGCGACAACCTGGCCCGGCCGCGATCGACCAGCCCGCCCATCGCGGCCAGCAGTTCGACCGCGGCCGGGACGAACCAGCGATCACCGGTTCCGTACACCAGGTACGGCCGCAACACCGTGCCCGCCGCGCGCAGCACCGACCACTCCGCGTTCAGCCTGCTGCGACTGGCCGCCGACACCGGCAGGCAGACCGCGCCGCCTTCTGCCAGCTCCCGGTGCACGCCGTCGCCGTACACCGCGGCGGTGCTCAGGTAGACGATCCGCGCGACGCCGGCCCGCTGTGCTTCCTCGACCAGCGCACGGGTGCCACGGGCGTTGACCGCGTCGCAGAGGTCCGGGTCGGTGCCCACGTGGGAGGCGCAGTGCAGCACGACGCGCACCCCGTCGCAGAGACCGCGCACCGAACCCGGATCGCTCAGGTCCGCCTCCACCGTCTCGACCGGTCCGGGCGGTAGTTCCGCGGGTCGCCCACGGTGCAGCGCCAGCCGCAGCCGCTGGTTCCCGCGCGCACCCGCGATGGCGGCGACCCGGCTGCCGACGAAGCCGGTGGCACCGGTGACGAGGATCATCCGCGGGATGCGACGCGGATCGCGGTGTTCCCGTCCGCGTCGGCGCGGCGTCGCCCGGCCACGATCCAGCACGGCCTGTCGTGCGGGCCCAGCTCGGCAGCCGGGTACGGGACCGGCAGCGACCCGGCGACCCCGGACGTGCCAAGATTCCGCGTGCGGAAACACTCCTCCCCCGGCACCCGGTACTCCGCGTGCGCGAGCAGCGACCCTGCCTGGCGTACCGTCTCGGCAACCAAAAATGAATCGTGCAAACCACCACAAACCGACGTGAAGCAATCGTGAAAAGCGGGCCAGCGTGCTCGGAGAGTAGATGAGTCCCCGCCGATCTGACTCCATCCAGCGAGGAGGACATCGGCTGTCGTCGCACGGTGTACATACCGTATGGGCACACCGTGCGGTAGCCGTACCGCCTCTGTTGTCCGCACTGAAGAGCCGATGAGTGCGCACTGCTCGTCGTCCATGCCGAACCCCCAACAGCCGAGTGTCAGTAGCACCGCGAGGCGAGTAAGTTATGTCAGATGCCGCCAAAACGCGGCCCCGGAGAACTAAGTCGATACCGTACGGTTTGAAGTAGGCGCAAGGCTGTCCACCGGATCGCCCCACGCCGCTGCGGCACCTGACACGAGGAGAACATGGCTGAACAAGAACGAGCCATCCGGACCCGGCGGGCGATAATCGAAGCCGCCGCGACGGTATTCGACGAGCAGGGCTACGACGCGGCGAACATAGCGGAGATCCTCGCCAGAGCAGGCGTCACCAAGGGCGCCATGTACTTCCATTTCCCGTCGAAAGAGGCGCTGGCCGAGACCGTCATGCTCGAACAGTCCCGGGAACTCCCTGCGCCGGACCCGGGCTCCGCACTGCAGACGATGATCAACCTCACCCGGCACGTCGGGCAAGAACTTCGCAAGAACCCGATGATGCGGGCAGGAATCAGGCTCGCCACCGAGCAGGGAAGCTTCCGGAGCCACGGCGCTCCCGCCTACCTCGGATGGATCGATATCCTCGAAAGCCAGTTGCTGCAGGCCAGAAACCAGGGTGAGGTACTTGCGGACGTCGAGCCGAGGAACACCGCAGAGTTCATCGTCGGCTCATTCACCGGACTTCAGATGCTGTCCCAGGAACTCAGC
>DASXOL010000044.1:0-15578 GCA_036494295.1 Pseudonocardiaceae bacterium | reverse complement strand
CCGACGTGCTGGTCGTGTCGGTGAAGCCGCAGGACATCGACCCGCTGCTGGCCGAGCTCAAGGACCTGATCGACCCGGACACCCTCGTGGTGAGCCTGTGCGCGGGCCTGCCCACCTCGCTCTACGAGCGCAGGCTGCCCGAGGGCGTGCCGGTGGTCCGCGTGATGCCGAACACCCCGATGCTGGTGGGCGAGGCGATGAGCGCGGTGTCCGCGGGGCGCTTCGCCACCGACTCGCATCTCGAGCTGACCGAGGAGCTGCTCGGCAGCGTCGGCAAGGTCGTCCGGGTGCCGGAGAGCCAGCAGGACGCCGTCACCGCGCTGTCCGGGTCCGGCCCCGCGTACTTCTTCTACCTGGTCGAGGCGATGATCGACGCGGGCATCCTGCTCGGCCTTCCCCGGCCGATGGTCACCCAGCTGATCACCCAGTCAGCGGTGGGAGCGGCCACCATGCTGCGCGACTCCGGCGACCATCCCGTGCTGCTGCGCGAGGCGGTCACCTCGCCCGGCGGCACCACGATCATGGCGATCCGGGAGCTGGAACGCCACGGCGTCCGGGCCGCGCTGCTCGCCGCGATCGAGGCGGCGCGGGAGCGCTCCCGCGAACTCGGCCGGGAGCACGAGGGCTGAGCCACCCGGCGGGAATGAGAGAGTCCGGAGAATCAGACGGGACGGTCGCATCAGCACCACCCGTCCCGCTACTCTCACCCGAACACGAGCGTCACGCACCGCGGGAGGGGAAGCCCTGCGGCACGGGACGTGGTGAGGACGCGATGCCGCATGCCTACGAACGAGCAATCCGGTCCGGGCAAGGTGCAGTTTCTGACGGTCGCCGAGGTGGCCGCGATGATGCGCGTCTCCAAGATGACGGTGTACCGGCTGGTGCACGCGGGTGAGCTACCCGCCGTGCGCGTCGGGCGTTCGTTCCGTGTGCCCGAGGAAGCGGTGCACGGCTATCTGGAGAAGGCGTACTTCGACGCGGGCTGATCGTCGCCGACCGGTTGCGGGACGCGCAGCGGAACACAGGTAACCTGAGGCTGTTCGCGCCCTCGGCGGTCGCCGCTGGGGCGCATTCGCACTGCACCCCACAACAGCGAGGAGGCCGAGCATGGGCTCGGTGATCAAGAAGCGCCGCAAGCGGATGTCCAAGAAGAAGCACCGCAAGCTGTTGCGCAAGACCCGGGTGCAGCGTCGCAAGTTGAAGAAGTGATCTGAGCGGAAGTCCCGGCAGCGGGATCTTCCGGAGTTCGGGATCACACCGCTGCCCGTACCGAGGTGCACCGGCGCGGCCTTACGATGATGCGCTGTCGCTGCGCACGGGCGAGGGAGCAGCATGTCGCCATCTGTCGTACTTGTCACCGGAGTCAGCCGCTTCGTCGGCGGCCATCTGGCCGCCCGGCTCGCGGCCGATCCCGCCATCGACAGGGTGCTCGGTGTCGACACCGTGCCGCCACGACGCGACCTGCTGCGGCGGATGGGGCGCGCCGAGTTCGTGCGCGCCGACATCCGCAACCCGTTGATCGCCAAGGTGATCTCCACGGCCAAGGTCGACACCGTGGCGCACGCCTCGATGAGCGCCAACCCGCGCGACTCGGGCGGGCGCAGCACCATGAAAGAGATGAACGTCATCGGCACGATGCAGCTGCTTGCGGCGTGCCAGAAGTCGACCAGCGTCCAGCGGCTGGTGGTGAAGTCCACCAGCGCGGTGTACGGCGCCAGCTCCCGCGACCCGGCGATGTTCAGTGAGCGCGACGAACCGAAGGCGCTGCCCGCGTCCGGTTACGCGAAGGACGCGGTGGAGATCGAGGGGTACATCCGCGGCTTCGCCCGGCGCCGCGAGGACGTCGACGTCACGGTGCTGCGCTTCGCCAACTTCATCGGCCCGCGCATCGACACGGTGCTCACCAGGTACTTCTCGCTGCCCGTCGTCCCGACCGTGCTGGGCTACGACGCGCGCGTGCAGCTGCTGCACGAGGAGGACGCGCTGGCGGTCCTGGAGCGCGCCACCGCCGAGCGGCTGCCCGGGGTGTTCAACGTCGCCGGTAACGGGGTGTTGCTGCTCTCCCAGGCGATCCGCAAGGCGGGCCGGATACCCGCGCCGATCCCGGAGCCGCTGGTGTCCACCGTCGGCCGGCTACTGCGCAACGGCCGCCTGATCGACTTCTCGCCCGAGCAGACCCGGTTCCTCAACTTCGGCCGGGTGCTGGACACCACGAAGTTGCGCACCGAGTTCGGCTTCACGCCCCGGTGGACCACCGCGCAGGCGTTCGACGACTATGTCCGAGGCCGCCAGCTGCGGCCCACGATCAACCCCGACCGGGTGGCCGCGGCGGAGCGTGGCCTGCTCTCGCTCGCGGCCCGGCTGAGGTAGATGGGGGTGGAGAAGGTGCCGGAAGCGCGGGTGATTCCGCTGCATCGTGCCGAGGACGGCGCCGCGGCCAAGGATCTGCGGGCCGCTCCCGAGGCGGTCACGGCGGCGGAGGCAGCGGCCGCGGAGGATGCCCCCCAGTGGTATGAGGACCTGGCCGAGGTGCTGGGCTTCCTGCGCAGGCGGCTCTCCGGTGACTACGACATCGACGAGTTCGGCTTCGACCCCGATCTCACCGACCATGTGCTGCTGCCGCTGCTGCGTCCGCTGTACAAGAAGTGGTTCCGGGTCGAGACCATCGGGATGCACCACGTGCCGTCCGAGGGCGGGGCGCTGGTGGTGGCCAACCACTCCGGCACACTGCCGCTCGACGCGATGATGACCGCGGTGGGCCTGCACGACCAGCACCCGGCGGGGCGGCACCTGCGCATGCTCGGCGCCGACCTGGTCTTCCAGACCCCCCTGCTGGGTTCACTGGCCAGGAAGTCGGGCCAGACGCTGGCCTGCACCCCTGACGCCGAACGGCTGCTCAACGAGGGCGAGCTGGTCGGCGTGTGGCCGGAGGGGTTCAAGGGCATCGGCAAGAACTTCCGCGACCGGTACAAGCTGCAGCGCTTCGGCCGGGGCGGGTTCGTCTCCGCGGCGCTGCGCTCCAAGGTGCCGATCATCCCGTGCTCGATCGTCGGGGCGGAGGAGATCTTCCCGATGATCGCCGACATCAAGCCGCTGGCGCGCCTGCTGGGCTTCCCGTACTTCCCGGTCACCCCGTTCTTCCCGCTGCTGGGTCCGCTCGGTGCGATCCCGCTGCCGTCCAAGTGGTACATCGAGTTCGGGGAGCCGATCTACACCGACGGCTACGAGCCCGGCGCGGCCGAGGACCCGATGCTGGTCTTCAACCTCACCGACCAGGTGCGCGAGACCATCCAGCAGACCCTCTACCGGCTGCTCACCCAGCGCAGGAACCCCTTCCTGGGCTGAGCCGCGGGGCGACTGTCAGACGCGCGACCGACGCCGATAGGCCAGGCCTGCGGCGACCGCGCCCGCCACCGCGCCGGCACCGAGCACCGAGGGCACGCCGATCCTGGCGGCCTTGCGGCCGGTGCGGAAATCGCGGATCTGCCAGCCCCGCTCGCGGGCGGTCTCCCGCAGCTCCGGGTCCGGGTTCACCGCGACCGCGGTGCCGACCACCGACAGCATCGGGATGTCGTTGGCGGAGTCCGAGTAGGCCGTACAGCGGCGCAGGTCGAGGCCCTCCTTCGCGGCCAGCGCACGAACCGCCTGCGCCTTCGCCGCGCCGTGCAGGATGTCGCCGACCAGGCGGCCGGTGTACAGCCCGTCCACGCTCTCCGCGACGGTGCCCAGCGCACCGGTGAGGCCCAGCCTGCGGGCGATGATCGTGGCGAGCTCCACCGGGGTGGCCGTGACCAGCCACACCCGCTGACCGGCGTCGAGATGCATCTGGGCGAGCGCCCGGCTGCCCGACCAGATCCGTTCGGCCATGAGCTCGTCGTAGATGTCCTCACCCAGCTCGACCAGCTCGGTGGTGGGCCGGCCCGCCACAAAGGAGAGCGCCTGCTCGCGGCTGGCCTCGATCTCCTCGGGGCTGAGCTCCTTGCCGCCGACCCGGAACTTCAGCTGTTGCCAGGCGAAGGTGGCCAGGTCGCCGGTACTGAAGAACTTCCTGGCCGCCAGGCCGCGCGCGAAGTGGAAGATCGACGCGCCCATCATCATGGTGTTGTCGACATCGAAGAAGGCCGCTGCGGTGAGGTCGAGCGGGATCTTCAGGTTGGGGTCGGACTCCGCGACGCCTGCGAGAGCCGCGTCAGCTGCGGCCTCCCCGGCGACCACGGCGCGGGTGGCCTGCGCCTCCCTCTCCTGCTGGCGCCGTCGTGGCACTGGATCCTGCCTCGATCTTCCGGATCGCTGATGGTGGGTCTCCGCGTCTCCCCCCGATGGAGGCGCCGGGGTACCAGCCTATGGCCTGCCGGCTGCCCGGCAGAGCCGCGGGGGAGCCGAAGCTCCAGCGTCCCACCCGATGCTTCGCCAGGTATCACCCGGTGTGGGGATTCTCCAGCGGCAGGAGGGGCAGCAGCGGGACGGGCAACGGCAGCGGGAGGATCGGATGGGCCGAGCCACCCCCGGGCAGCGGTGACGGCGACTCACCCGGACCGGCGGGGGAACGCAGCACGTCGCCCGGAGAGGTGGGCAGCCGCAGCTTCGGCTTGCCGCCGTCGGACTCCGGAGCCGGACCGCTGGACGGAGGCGCCACCAGACCGGGCGGAACCTGACCACTCGAGGGCGCCTGCGTCGGGTCGCCGCTCGGCAGCGGGGATGCCGACGACGTGCCGGTCGGCGGAACCGGGGCCGCACAGGGGCCGGTGGCGGGCAGCGGCCCGAGGTCGTCGTGCGCGCCGGAGGTGACCATGGCGCAGCCGGAGCGCCGCTCCAGCGCGGCGATGCGGTCGACCACCCGGCCCAGGAGATCGAGCGTGCTGTCCAGCCGCATGCTGGCGGGCAGCGGAAGCCCGGAGCGCATCGCCTGCAGGCGCGTCTCCTGCTGCTCCACCCAGCCGCGCAGCGCGGGCAGCGAGCCGGCTTGGCCGTTGGTGACCATGTCGGTGAGCAGCCTGGTGCCTGCGGTGGTGTCCTGTTCGAAGTCGCCGAGCGCGCGGGCGAAGCCGTCGCCGCCGGTGGCCCAGTCGGCCCTGGCCTGGTCGGCCATCACCTCGAGCTCGCTCACCCGCTGGCCGGCGAACTCCAGGTGCTTGAGCGCCTTGCTCTGGTCGCCGAAGGTCAGGCCCAACTCGGCGGACTCCGCGCTGCGCTTGAACGTGTAGAGCGCGTCGCCGGGAAGCGCGTCACGGGAGAGCAGCACGCTCATCCCGGACAGCGACATCAGGAGGCAGAGCGCAGCGGCGGCGGCGACCACCAGCCGTCCGCGGGTCTCGTCCGGGATGGGGCGGCGCCACGCGGCTCTGCGCAGTGGCAGAACCGGGCTGCTGCCCTCGTGCACGATCGCGGGGAACTCGGCCATGAGCCGCTGGCGCATGCGATCCCGCTCGGCCTGGTTGGGGCCGACGGTCGCTCCGGCGTGGCGCAACGCCGCAACGACGGCAAGCTCTCTGTCGAGGGTGGGGTGGGAGATTCCGCGCATCCCGCCGTCTACGGCGCGGGCGAAGCTCTCCTGCCCGAGTTCCTGTTCGTCACGTCCCCGACCCCCGGAATTGCGCGTCGCCCTCACCACCTTCAGCCATCTCGCTCGGAGCAACGAGCAGCGGGGACCGGGGTTACGCGGCACACAGACGTGAGCGTCATCGCAATCCTTCTGGCAAGAGCTGTGCCAACCTGCGCACGGCCCGGTGTTGCAAAGCCTTGACCGCTCCTTCGTTGCGGCCCATCACCTCGGCGGTCTCCGAGACCGACAGGCCCTGCATGAAGCGCAGCACGATGCACTCCTGCTGGTCCCGTCCGAGCTGGGCGACACACCGCATCAGCTCGCTGGCGGTGGCCTCCTGCACCACCTCGTGCTCGGGGCCGCGGTCGGAGGCGCTGGAGTCGAGGATGTCGGCCGTGGTCATCTCCAGCCGGTAGCGGCTGGACTTGACGTGGTCCAGGACCAGGTTACGCGCGATTGTGACGAACCAGGCGCCGACGTCCCGGCCCTGATAGCTCACCGAGGAGATCCGGCGCAGCGCGCGCAGGAACGTCTCGCTCGTGATGTCCTCGGCCAGCGAGCGGTCGCCCACGCGGAACAGCACGAACCGGAAGACGACGTCGACGTACCGGCCGTAGAGCTGCCCGAAGGCACCCTGGTCGCCCTGTTGCGCAGCGGTGACCAGGTCCCAGGCCGTGGTGTCGACCTCGGGGCCTGGCTCGTCGTCGGGGACGCGCACCGATTCCTCCCGATCCGTGGCGCGCGGATCGGGTATCGGCTGACTGTGAGAGCTCGTACTCGTCCTCACCCGGTCACGCGCCCCGTTCGGCACGGTCCCCGTGTCTCTCGAACCGACGCCGTTCGAACCGACATCCTTCGAACCGACGCCGTTCGAACGGGCGGCCGCCTGCGGGCACGCAAACGGAAGGGACGCCCGCGCGGACTCGTTCCGTCGCAGGTCCACCCCACGGTCCAGGGGACCATCGTGGTTGCGGCATCAGCCACTCCCTCGTTCGCTCGTGCCGACCGTTCGCGCCAACGGCCGGTAGCGCGTGGGAGAGCATACGACGGGACACGCTACGGGGCGCACCTCCCGGACTCCGGACTGTTCGCAAGCGATGCCATACCGGGCCGGACATGCCAGACTTCGGCCGTGTCCGGGGATCCTGCGGCAGGCTCGGCCGGACCGACTCGAACCGCGTGACCTCGTCCTTCAGGAGGCTCGGTGACCGCAGCCAGGCCCGTGCCCACAGCCCTCGACCGCAATCTCGCCGATCTGGTGACTCAAGCGGCACGGCGCGAACCTACTCACCCGGCCTTCGTCGACCTGGCCAGCGGCCGGACCGCGACCTGGCGCGAGGTCGACATCGCGGTGGACGCCGAGGCGGACCGGCTGCTGGGTACCGGCTTGCGGCCGGGGCAGCGCATCGTGGTGCGGTTGCCCACCTCGATCGAGTTCTGCGTGGCGCTGTTCGGCGTGCTGCGGGCGGGCGGGGTGGTGGTTCCGGTAGGCCCCGGCGGCGCGGGCCGGGAGCTGGACCGGGTGCTGACCAGCAGCAATGCCGATCTGCTCGTGGCTGCCGCGGACGACGAGGTCGCCGTCGAGTCGGCCGGGCGCTGTGGTGTCACCCGGCTGGACCCGCCCGCGCTCGATCCCGAGCGGGTGGGCGAGGCGGCCGGTCCGGGCAACCCGCGGACCGCGGGTGCGGACCTCGCCGTGCTGGCGTTCACCTCGGGCACCTCGGGAGGCCCACGCGGGGTGATGCTGTCGCACCGTGCGCTGCTGGCGAACCTGGAGCAGTGCGCCGCGCTGCGGCCCGCCCCGATGACCGCGGCCGACCGGGTGCTGCTCGCGGTGCCGCTGTTCCACGCATACGGGCTGGGTCCTGGGCTGTTGCAGGTCGCCAACAGCGCGGCCACCGCGGTACTGGCCGGGCGGTTCGACCCGGTGCAGACCGCGGAGGCGGTGCACCGCCACCGCGTCACGGTGGTGGCGGGCGTGCCCCCGATGTACCGGGCGTGGCTGGACGAGCTGGCGCCGGAGCGGTTCGCGGAGACCATGCGGACCGTGCGGCTCTTCACCTCGGGCGCGGCGCCGCTGGAGCCCGCGGTGCTCGCCGGGATCCGGGCGGCCACCGGGCTGGACGTCTTCGAGGGCTACGGCCTCACCGAGACCGGCCCCGTGGTGACCTCCACGCTGGTCAGCGGAGTCCCCAAGGCCGGCTCGGTGGGCAAGCCGCTGCCCGGTGTCCCGTCCCGCGGGGTGGACCCGGTGGAGCTGCGGCTGGTGGACGCGCACGGCAACGCCCTGCCCACCGAGGAGGACGAGGACGAGGAGGACGCCGGGGGTACCGGACTGGTGGCGGTGCGCGGGCCGAACCTGTTCTCCGGCTACTGGCCCGACGGCGCGTACGGCCCCGCGGAGCTGCCCGGGCTCGGCCCCGGCTGGATCCGCACCGGCGACGTCGGCTATCTCGACGCCGAGGGCGACCTGCACCTGGTGGACCGGGTCGACGACCTGATCATCGTCAACGGGTTCAACGTCTACCCCCGTGAGGTGGAGGACGTCCTGCTGGAGCACCCCGGCGTGCGGGAGGCGGCCGCGATCGGGGTGCCGAACGCGCGCAGCGGCGAGGCGGTGCGCGCGGTGCTGGTGGCCACCGAGGGCGTCGAGCCCACCGCCGAGGAGATCGTCGAGCACTGTGCGACCAGGCTGGCCAGGTTCAAGGTGCCGGCGGAGGTGGCACTGGTGGACGCGCTGCCGCACCTGCCCACCGGCAAGCTGGCCCGCCGGAAGCTGCGCGAAGACGTCGACGCCCAGAGCGTCGACGTCGTGGCCGTCGCCCCCGAAGCGCCCTGACTGCCTGCCCTGGGCAGGATTGGGTCGTGGGAGGCTGGGACCGTGCCGCACGAGGTGACGCTGATGGTCCGGGACGGGTGCCACGCCTGTGCCGACGCGGAGCAGGACGTGGCGCGGATCTGTGCGGAGCTCGGTGTGCCGTGGCGGGCCAGCGACGTGGACGCCGACGTCGAACTGCGTGCCGAGTACGGCGACCGGGTCCCGGTGATCCTCGTCGACGGCCGGGAGCACGGCTTCTGGAAGGTCGAGGAGGACCGGCTGCGGGCGGCGCTCTCCCGTTGACCGGCGCAGACGCTCCCTGTCTCTTCGGTCACGATGCGAGGGCGCGACGAACCGCCTGCTCGCAGGCGCCGAATGGCCAAGCATGAGTACCTCTCGCGGGTCCAGTCGGCTCTCGGTGCCGGTCAGCGCACTGGTCGGGTTGCTGGCGGTCGCCGCGGCGCTCGGCGTCGGACATCTGATCGCCGGCCTGCTCACCCCGGCCGCATCTCCGTTCCTGGCGGTGGGAAACGGGGCCATCGACCTCACCCCGAGCTGGCTCAAGAACTTCGCGGTCCGCTCGTTCGGCAGCAACGACAAGTTCGTCCTGCTGCTCGGGATGGGCGTGGTGGTCGCGCTGGCGGGTGTGCTGGCCGGGTTGGTGTCGCGCCGGTCCCGGCTGCCGGGACTGGTGCTGGTGGGGCTGCTCGGCGCGGCCGGCATCGTCGCGGTGCTCGCCCGCCCCGACGCCGCGCCGCTCGACGCGCTCGCCGCGGTGGGCGGGCTCGCCGCGGGTGCGGGCGTGTTCGTGCTGTTGCACCGGCTGGCCATGGCGCGACAGGCGACGGGTCCGGACGCCGACTCCGACGCCGGACCCGAAGCCGGCGGTGTGTCCCGGCGCCGGCTGCTCGTGAGCTCCGCGGCGGTGGCCGCGGGGGCGGGGATCGCCGGAGCCGCCGGGCAGTTCCTGGCGGGCAGGCTCGACGTCGAGGCCTCGCGGGCCGCGCTCGGCCGGATCGTCCCGGACGTGCCCGCGCCCGCGATACCGGCCGGCGCGGACTTCGCCGCCGAGGGGTCGCCGAGCTTCATCACGCCGAACTCGGACTTCTATCGGGTCGACGTCAACCTCACGTTGCCGCAGCTCAGGGCGCAGGACTGGCGACTGCGCATCCACGGGATGGTGGACAGGGAGCTCACCGTCGACTGGGCCGAGCTCACCTCACGCAAACTTGTCGAGCTTCCGCTGACCATGACCTGCGTGTCTAACGAGGTCGGCGGTCCCTATCTGTCCACCGCCAACTTCACCGGGGTCATGCTCGCCGACCTGGTCAAGGAGGCCGGGGTGCGCCCCGGGGCCGACCAGGTGTTCACCACCAGCGTCGACGGGTGGACCTGCGGCTCGCCGACCGAGGCGATCCTGGACCCGCGCAGGCAGGCCATGCTGGTGATCGCGATGAACCGCGAACCGCTGCCGGTGGAGCACGGCTTCCCGGTCCGGATGGTCGTGCCCGGTCTCTACGGTTTCGTCTCGGGCACGAAGTGGATCACCGACATGGAGCTCACCACGTTCGGCGCCAAGCAGGCCTACTGGCTGCAGCGCGACTGGGGCCAACGGGCGCCGATCAAGACGATGTCCCGGATCGACTACCCCGGTTCTTTCGAGCGAATTCCGGGCGACCGGCCGATCACCGGCGTCGCCTGGGCGCAGACGAAGGGTATCCAGCAGGTCGAGGTACGCGTCGACGGCGGCGCATGGCGCGTCGCGGAACTGTCCACAGAGGTCAGTAAGGACACCTGGCGGATGTGGCGACTGCCAGGACGGCTGGCGCCGGGCCTGCACACCGCCGAGGTCCGCGCCACCGACAGGACCGGGTACACCCAGACCGACCAGCGGGTGATGCCGATCCCCGATGGTGCGACGGGCTGGCACTCGGTGCAGTTCACGGTCCAGTAAGGACTCGTGGAAATCCATTGAGGACGGATCGGTGTATTTCCTCGATCTCGATCGAGGTACGGATGTGTCCGGATCGTGACTCGTTCCGCGTGAACCGGTCCACGCGGGTGACCGAACAAATGAGAGTGAGGCCCGGACCAGCCGGGCAGCCCGATGAGGAGTTGAGATCCACGTGAGGAAGATCCAGCGACTGGCTGCGATCGGCGCCATGGCAGCGCTGACTGTTGCTCTTGGCGCCTGCAGCAATTCGCAGGAGCCTGCCACTGGGGCAAAGGCTCCTGCACCCGCCAGCCAGCCTGCGGCGCCCAGCTCGCAGGCCGCCTCCAGCGATGGTGTGACCACGATCAACGACATCACAGGTCCGGCCTGCAGCCAGGTGCCCAAGGAGGGTCCGGGTTCGGCGCAGGGCATGGTCAGTGACCCGGTGGCCACCGCGGCGAGCAACAACCCGCTGCTGTCCACGCTGGTCGCGGCCGTGAAGGCGGCCAACCTGGTCGACACCCTGAACAGCGCGGAGGGCGTCACGGTGTTCGCGCCGATCAACTCGGCGTTCGACGCACTGCCCCCCGGCACCGTCGACCAGCTGACCAAGGCGCCCGACGCCGCCCAGCCGACCAGCAAGCTGGCGCAGATCCTGACCACGCACGTCGTCGGCAAGCGGATGACCGCCGAGGACCTCAAGAAGGCCGGCACGGTGGACAGCCTGCAGGGCTCCAAGCTGACCATCGGCGGGACCGCGCCGGACGCCCTCACGGTGTCCTCCGGCGGCGTCACCGCCAAGGTGGTCTGCGCAAACGTGCCCACCAAGAACGCCACCGTGTTCCTGATCGACAGCGTCATGATGCCGGGCGCTGCCTGAGCCGAGTACCCGCATCGCCCGCGAGGGGCGGCCCCGGGCCGGGGCCGCCCCTCGCGGCTCGCCGGCCCCATGTCGCGACTTTGTTCCTGCGTTCACAAGCGGCTACCGTGGTGGCTGCGCCGCCGGGCGCCCAGGCGTGCCCGCCGGCTGGAGCGCTGCGTCGGACCCCCACAGCGTGGCGCTGAGGTACTGGTGCTGATCCGAGAGGAATCGTGACGGTGCAGCAGCACGGACGGTACGGCAGGGACTCTGTCAGACCGGTGGGAGCGGAACTGCTCTCCCACGCCGCACCGCCGTCGAGTGGTCCCCGAGAAGCTCCGGCGACCTCGGCGGCTTCGCCGGCAGCGCAGCCCCGGCCGATCGACGCCATCCCCGCGGCCCGCCGGCGCAGCCGCGCCGTCCCGGAGGCGGCGGTGGCCCGGCTCGCGGTCTACCTGCAGGTGCTGACCTCGCTCATCGAGCAGGGCGTCACGACCATCGCCAGCGAGGAACTCGCCGGTATCGCGGGCGTCAACTCGGCGAAGCTGCGCAAGGACCTGTCCTACGTCGGTTCCTACGGCACCCGCGGCGTCGGCTACGACACCGCCCGGCTCATGGAGCACATCCACCGCCTCCTCGGCCTCACCCGCAAGCACAGCGTCGCCGTGGTCGGTATCGGGAACCTCGGTCATGCGCTCGCTAACTACGGAGGCTTTCCGGTCCGGGGGTTCCCCGTCAGGGCGTTGTTCGACGTCGACGAGGACCTGCTCGGGATCTCGGTGGGCGGCCTGCCGGTCGACCACATCGACCGGATCCCGGAGGTGTGCGTGGAGCGTGACGTGACGATCGGAGTGATCTGCACGCCGGAAGCGGCGGCGCAGTCGGTGTGCGACCTGCTGGTGGTCGGCGGCGTGCGGTGCATCCTCAACTTCGCCCCCCGGGTGCTGCAGGTCCCCGACGACGTCGAGGTGCGCACCGTGGACCTCGCGATCCAGATGCAGATCCTGTCCTTCCACGAGGCGCGCCGGGGCGATGCGGGCAACCCGCCGCCCGACGACCTGCTCGCGGTGACCGACCCCGTCGACGAGATCGCGGTGGGCCGATGAGCCTTCTCGTGGTCGGCCTGTCACACCGCAGCGCTCCGGTCTCGGTGCTGGAACGGGCCGCGGTGCCGGCCTCGGACATCGACAAGGTGCTCGGCGATCTGCTGCAGTGCGACGACGTCGCCGAGGCGCTGGTGCTCTCCACCTGCAACCGGGTGGAGGTCTATGCGGTCGCGCAGACCTTCCACGGTGCCCTCACCGAGATCACCGACGTCCTCGCCCGCCAGTCCGGCGCCTTGCTGGAGGAGTTCTCCGAGCACCTCTACGTGCACTACGCGGGCGCCGGTGTGGAGCACCTGTTCTCGGTGGCCTCCGGGCTGGACTCGATGGTGGTCGGCGAGCCGCAGATCCTGGGCCAGCTGCGCAGCGCCTACGCGGCCGCCGAACAGGCCGGTGCCATCGGCCGGACCCTGCACGAGGTGGTGCAGCAGGCGTTGCGCGTCGGCAAGCGGGTGCACGCCGAGACCGGGATCGCCGCCGAGGGCTCTTCGGTGGTCTCCGAGGCGCTCGACGATGCCGCCGCGGTGCTCGCCGCGGGCGGCGGAACGGGCCTGGCCGGGCGCCGCGTGCTGGTCGTCGGCTCCGGGTCGATGGGCAGCCTGGCCGCGGCTCAGCTGCGCAGGGCGGGCGTCGCGGAGATCGTCGTGGCGAACCGGACACCGGCCGGTGCGCAGCGGCTCGCCGCGCTGTGCGAGTCCCAGGACACCCCCGCGCGGGCCGTCGGGCTCGGCTCGGTTCCCACCGAGCTGGCCGGAGTCGACCTGGTGATCTGCTGCACCGGCGCGGTCGACGCGGTGCTCGGCGTGGACCACGTCGCGGGCGCCCGGCAGCCGGGTGCCGCCCCGCTGGTGGTGTGCGACCTGGGGCTGCCCCGCGACGTCGAGGCCGGGGTGGGCGAGCTGCCCGGCGTGACGCTCCTGGACCTCACCACCCTGCAGCGCAGGTTGACCCGCACCGACACCGAGCTCACCGGCGCCGCGGCGCCGCAGCGGGCCGCCCCGGACAGCACGGGTGGGTCCGCCACCCACAGCGCCTACCGCATCGTCGCGGACGAGGTGAGTGCCTATCTGCTGACGCAGCGCACCGCGGAGGTCACCCCGACGGTGACCGCGCTGCGCAAGCGGGCCGCCGAGGTGGTCGACGCCGAGCTGCTCCGGCTGGACAGCAGGCTGCCCGAGCTCGACGCGGGCGTGCGTGACGAATTGGGCCGCACGGTGCGCCGCGTGGTAGACAAGCTGCTGCACACGCCGACGGTGCGGGTGAAGCAGTTGGCCGAGACCGGTGGCGGCGAGGCCTACGCCGACGCGTTGCGAGAACTTTTCGGACTGGATCCGCAGGCTGCCGCCGCGGTGGCCGCGACAGTCCGATCGACACCCCCGACGGGCCCGTCCGCGCAGGACGGGGGAATCCGGTGATGCCAGTGGAGCGACCGGCGGTACTGCGACTGGGCACCAGAGGCAGCGCACTGGCCCTCGCCCAGGCCGAGTGGACAGCCGACCAGCTGCGCGCCGCGGGCGCGCAGGTCCGGGTCGTGCCGGTGCGGACCGCGGGCGACGCCTCGTCGGCCCCGATCGCCGAGATCGGTGTCGGCGTGTTCGTCTCGGCGTTGCGCGAGGCGCTGGTCGCGGGCGAGGTCGACGTCGCGGTGCACTCCTACAAGGACCTGCCCACCGCGCCCGACCCCCGGCTGGTGCTGGCCGCCGTGCCGCAGCGGGCAGATCCGCGGGACGCGCTGGTCGCCAGGGACGGGCTGGTACTGGGCGAGCTGCCGCCCGGCGCGGTGCTCGGTACCGGGTCGCCGCGCCGCGCCGCGCAGCTGCAGGCGCTGGGCCTCGGCCTGCAGGTGGTGCCGATCAGGGGGAACGTCGACTCGCGGATCCGCAAGGTGGTGGACGGCGAGCTGGACGGCGTGGTCGTCGCCGCCGCGGGACTGGCCCGGCTCGGCAGGCTCGACGAGGCCACCGAGCTGCTCGACCCGCTGCAGATGCTGCCCGCGCCCGCGCAGGGTGCGCTCGCAGTCGAATGCCGGGTCGACGACCTGGACACCGAGCACCTGCTGGGTGGGGTGCTCGAGGACGAGGGAGTGCATGCCGCCGTCACCGCTGAGCGGGCACTGCTGGCTGCACTGGAGGCGGGATGCAGCGCACCGGTCGGTGCGCTCGCCGATGTCGTCGAGGACTTGGACGACGACGGGAAGGTCGTGCTGCGGCTGTCGCTGCGGGGCGTCGCCGCGACCGCGGACGGCGACCTGCTCCGGGCGTCCGCCACCGGGGAGTTGATCGATGCCGAGAAGCTCGGCCGCCAGGTCGCGGCTGAGCTGCTGGACCTGGGTGCCGGCGCGCTGGGTGGCGACCCGGCGCTGCGCGGCCCGGGTCGAAGCCCGATGGGAAACGAGTAACACATGAGTCGTGCCCGCAAGAGCACCGGACGCGTCGCCTTCGTCGGAGCAGGCCCCGGGGATCCCGGGATGCTGACGGTCCGGGCTCAGCAACTGCTCACCTCAGCCGCGCTGCTGGTGATCGACCCTGATGTGCCGCCCGAGGTCGTCGCGCTCGCCGCGGAGGGCGTCGAGATGCGCCCCGCGGTGGGTGAGCCGAGCGAGGTCGCCAAGGACCTCGTCGCCGAGGCCAGGAGTGGCCGGACGGTGGTGCGGCTGGTCTCGGGAGACCCGCTGACCGCCGATTCCGTGGTCGCCGAGGCGCTCACCATTGCCAGGACGGCGGTGCCGTTCGAGGTGGTGCCCGGGGTGCCGCTGGCCACCTCGGTGCCCGCCTACGCCGGGGTGCCGCTCGGTTCCGGGCACACCGAGGCCGACGTCCGCGCCGGCGTGGACTGGCAGAGCCTGGCGTCGGCGACCGGCACGCTGGTGCTGCACGCCACCGCGTCGCATCTGGCCGAGACGGCGTCCTCGCTGGTGGAGCACGGCCTGGCGCCGCAGACTCCGGTCGCGGTCACCGCGGAGGGCACTGCGCCCAGCCAGCGCACCGTGGACACCACGCTGGCGGCGCTGGCCTGCGACGCGGCCGACCTGGCCGGTCCGCTGGTGGTCACCGTCGGCACCGCGGCCGGGCAGCGCGGCAAGCTCTCCTGGTGGGAGTCCCGCGCGCTGTACGGCTGGAAGGTGCTGGTGCCGCGTACCAAGGAGCAGGCAGGCGTGATGAGCGAGCGGCTCGGGATCCACGGCGCGGTGCCGGTGGAGGTGCCGACCATCTCGGTGGAGCCGCCCCGCTCGCCGGCGCAGATGGAGCGCGCGGTCAAGGGCCTGGTCGACGGCCGCTACCAGTGGGTGGTGTTCACCTCGACCAACGCGGTCCGCGCGGTGT
>DASXOL010000043.1:0-3517 GCA_036494295.1 Pseudonocardiaceae bacterium | reverse complement strand
CGGCCGCGGACCCGGCGCATGTCGCGATCACCGGGCCGTACACCGCCGCGCTCAACCACCACGTGCGCGCCGAGCTCGACTACCACTCGGACCTGCCCTACGAGCTGCTCACCGACCGGGTGCGGCCGTGGTCGTTCGCCGACTTCGAAGGCAGATCGGTGTCGGTGGTGGGCAAGCTCGGCGAGGCGATGCGGCACAACCCGCACCTGCGGGTGCACGTCGGCGCCGGCTACCACGACGGCGCGACGCCGTACTTCGCCGCCGAGCACGTCCTCGCGCAGCTCCCGATTCCCGACGAGCTGCGCGCCAACATCGAGGTCCGCTACTACGAGGCCGGGCACATGATGTACGTGCACGAGCCGTCGCGGATCCAGCAGTCCCAGGACCTGGCCGCCTTCGTCGCCGCCGCAGGCCGCTGACCCGCGCCCGGATCAGGCCAGGCCGAGTGCGATGCCGTCGAGGATGTCGTGCTCGCTGACCAGCAGCTCGTCGATGCCTGCCCGGGCGTGCAGCTGCTCGGCGAGCACCCGCACGATCAGCGCACCGCCGCCGATCACGTCGACCCGTCCGGGGTGCATCACCGGGTCGGCCGCGCGCTGCTCGCGGGTGGACGCCAGCAGCTTCGCGACCGTGGCGTGCACCTGCTCGCCCGACATCCGCGACAGGTGCAGCCGCTCGGGGTCGTACTCGGGTAGCCGCTGCGCGACCCCGGAGAGCGTGGTGACGGTGCCCGCCACCCCCACCCAGGTGCGCGCCTTGGCCACCGGCACCTCGGCGAACGCCTGCTCCAGCGTCTCCGTGGTGAACCGCTCCGCGGCGCTGATCTCCGCCGCGGTCGGCGGGTCGGAATGCAGGTACCGCTCGGTGATCCGCACGCATCCGACGTCCACCGAGCGCGCCGCGATCACCTCGGCGCGGACGCCGTCCCACTCCCCCAGCACCACCTCGGTGGAGCCGCCACCCACGTCGGCCACCACGAACGGCCCCTGTGCCGGATCCAGGTCCGCGACCGCCCCGGTGAAGGACAGCCGGGCCTCCGCCGCGCCGGTGATCACCTCGGCTTCAGCGCCGAGGGTGCGGCGGACCATCTCGAAGAAGTCGTCCCGGTTGGCCGCGTCGCGGGTCGCCGAGGTGGCCACCATCCGGACCCGCTCGACCCCGGCGTCCCTGGCGATGGCGGCGTAGTCGGCGAGCGCCGTGCGGGTGCGCTCCAGCGCCTCGGGGGCCAGCCGGCCGGTGGCGTCCACGTCCTGGCCGAGCCGGACGATGCGCATCTCGCGGCGCACGTCCCGCAGCTCGGCCCGGCCGCCCGCCTTCGATGGGACAGCCGCTGAGGGGACAGCCGCGGTCACGTCCGCGACGAGCAGCCGGATCGAATTGGTCCCGCAGTCGATTGCGGCCACTCTGGCCATGCGCACCTCCCGAGTCCTCGATCACGGTAGAGGCCGCAGGCACCAGGGTCGCGCGGCGCCTACTGGACGGGACGGCGACGAAGTTACTCTTCGGTACATGACGGCCACGGATCCGCTGCCCCGCACCGCGTACACCCACGAGGTGACCAATCAGCCACCGCCGCTGGACGGTTTCGACCCGCTGGCCTGCGATCCGGCGCTCGCCGACGCGGTGCGCAGCCACGCCGGCCCGGACGCGCTGGCCGCGCTCGGCGCGCTGGCACGGGAGGCGGGTTCGGCGACCGCGCGCGAGCACGGGCGGCTGGCCGAACGGCAGCACCCGCAACTGCACACCCACGACCGCTACGGGCACCGCGTCGACGAGGTGGAGTTCCACCCGTCCTGGCACTGGCTGATGAGCCGCGCCGTCGGCTACGGCCTGCACGCGGCGCCGTGGGGCGCGGACGCCGCGCCCGGCGCGCACACGCTCCGCGCCGCGGGCTTCTACCTCTGGAGCCAGGTCGAGCCGGGGCACGGCTGCCCGCTGTCGATGACCTACGCGGCGGTGCCCGCGCTGCGCCATGCTCCCGAGCTCGCCGCGCAGTGGGAGCCCGGGCTCTGCTCCCGCAGCTACGACCCGGGCCTGCGGGTTCCGTCCGGCAAGGACGGCCTGCTGGCCGGCATGTCGATGACCGAGAAGCAGGGCGGCTCCGACGTCAGGGCCAACACCACCACCGCGACCCCGACCGGCGAGGGCACCCACCGCCTGGTCGGGCACAAGTGGTTCACCTCGGCCCCGATGAACGACGTCTTCCTCACCCTCGCGCAGGCGCCCGGCGGGCTGAGCTGCTACGCGGTGCCCCGCGTGCTGCCCGACGGCACCCGCAACGGGATCCGGATCCAGCGGCTGAAGGACAAGCTGGGCAACCGCGCGAACGCGTCCTCGGAGATCGAGTACGACGGCGCGCTGGGCTGGCCGGTGGGCGAGGAGGGCCGCGGCGTCGCCACCATCATCGACATGGTGACCATGACCCGGCTGGACTGCGTGCTGGGCTCGGCGTCCACGGTGCGCGCCGCGCTGTCCGAGGCGGCGCACCACGTGGCGCACCGCAGCGCGTTCGGCACCCGGCTGGCCGATGCGCCGCTGATGGCGGCGGTGGTGGCCGATCTCGCGGTGGAGAGCGAGGCCGCGACCGTGCTGGCGCTGCGGCTGGCCGCCGCGGTGGACGCGGCGCAGGCAGGTGACGCCACGGCGCGCGCCCTGCTGCGGCTGGCGCTGCCCGCGAGCAAGTACTACGTCTGCAAGCGGTCCCCGGCCGTGGTCGCCGAGGCGCTGGAGTGCCTGGGCGGCAACGGGTACGTCGAGGAGTCCGGGCTGCCCAGGCTCTACCGGGAGGCGCCGCTGAACTCCATCTGGGAGGGCTCGGGCAACGTGACGGCGCTCGACATCCTGCGCGCGCTCGCCCGCGACGGCGAGACCGTGGTGCAGGGGCTGCGCGCCGAACTGGACCCGGTGGCCGGGACGCATCCCGTCCTGGACTTCGCCGTGGCGCGGCTGCACGCCGAGATCGCCGACCCGCGACCGGAACGGGCCCGGCGGCTGGCCGAGCTGATCGCGCTGTGCCTGCAGGGCTCGCTGCTGCTGCGCCAGGCACCGACCGCGGTCGCCGAGGCGTTCCTCAGCTCGCGTCTCGGCGCCGACGCCACCGGCCGGACGCTGGGCGTGCTGCCCGAGGGCGCGGAAATCCGCACGCTGGTGGACCGCGTCACCCCGCGCTGAACCTGCTCGGGCGCCTCAGGTCCACCAGTCGCCGAGCTGGGCCAGCACCTCGTCGCCGAACGGGTTCACGCCCGGCCCGCAGGCCAGCGCATGGGCGACGTGCACGTGCAGGCACTTGACCCGGTCCGGCATGCCGCCCGCGCTCACCTGCGTGCCGAGCGGCTCCATCGCGTCCCGCTCGGCCAGGTACGACTCGTGCGCGCGGCGGTAGGCCGCCGCCAGCTCCGGGTCCTCGGCCAGCCGATCGGTCATCTCGCGCATCATCCCCCCGGCCTCCATCGTGCTGACCAGCGCGGTCAGCCTGGTGCAGGTCAGGTAGTACATGGTGGGGAACGGGGTGCCGTCC
>DASXOL010000042.1:0-12306 GCA_036494295.1 Pseudonocardiaceae bacterium | reverse complement strand
ACATCGACGTGGTGGGGTGCGAGCTCGGCGGCGCGTGCAAGAACGTCATCGCGCTGGCCTGCGGGATGGCCGCGGGTCTCGGGTTCGGCGACAACACGCTGGCCACGCTGATCACCCGGGGGCTGGCCGAGACCGCGCGGCTCGGCGCGGAGCTGGGCGCCGACCCGATGACCTTCTCCGGTCTGGCCGGGCTCGGCGACCTGGTGGCGACCTGCGCGTCCCGGCTGTCCCGCAACCGCTCCTTCGGGTACCGCCTCGGCCTCGGCGACACCATCGAGCAGGCCCAGGAGGACACCCAGGGCCAGGTGGCCGAAGGCGTGAAGTCCTGCTCGTCGATCCAGGCGCTGGCCGCCCGGTGCGGTGTCGAGGTGCCGATCGCCGATGCGGTGCGCCGGGTCTGCCACGACGGACAGTCCCCCCGGGAGATGGCCGCGGGCCTGCTCGGGCGCGAGCCGAAGCCGGAGTGAGCGAACCGCGGCCAGGTAGCGTTCGTCCCATGTCGCGTCCTCTAGGGCTCCCGGTGGTCCGCTCGGCGGCCTTCGCGTTCGACTCGGCGCAGGACTACGCCGAGGTGCTCGGCGGCCGGATGGCCGGCTACTCGTACTCCCGGATCGACAACCCCACCGCGTCGGCCTTCGCCGCTGCGGTCGCCGAGCTGGAGGCGCCGGGCGCGCCGGACGTGGCCGCCGAGCCGTTCGCCTCGGGCATGGCGGCGATCTCCACCCTGCTGCTCGGCCACCTCACCGCCGGGGACGAGGTGGTCGCCCCGGCGGACTGCTACGGCGGCACCTGGTCGCTGTTCACCCGGTGGCTGCCCCGGTTCGGGGTGCAGGCCGTGCTGGTGGACGTGTCCGACACCGCCGCGGTGCGCGCCGCGGTCACCCCGCGCACCAAGATGATCTACGCCGAGACCATCGCCAACCCGACGCTGTCGGTGCCGGACCTGCCCGCCCTGGCCGCGCTCGCGCACCGGGTGAACGGCCGGTTCGTGGTGGACGCGACGTTCGCCACCCCGTTGCTGTGCCGTCCGCTGGAGCACGGTGCCGATCTCGTGGTGCACTCGGCGACCAAGTTCCTCGGCGGGCACGCCGACGCCACCGGCGGGGTCGTCGTCGGACCGCGCCCGCACCTCGCGCCGGTGCGGGAGGCCAGGATCGACTTCGGCGGCTGTCTCGCGCCGGACGAGGCGTTCCTGCTGCACCGCGGCCTGGCCACGCTCGACCTGCGGGTGGTCCGGCAGAGCGAGACCGCGGCGCTGCTGGCCGAGAAGCTCTCCGGGCATCCCACGGTCGAGCGGATCCGCTACCCGGGCCTGGCGTCGCATCCGCACCACAGCACCGCGCGGCGGCTGTTCCGTGACGGCCGCTACGGAAGCCTGATCACGGTGGACATCCGCGGCGGGCGGGAGCGTGCGATGGCCTTCTGTGATGGGCTGCGCGCAATTCGGGTCGCGACATCGTTGGGCAGCGTGCACTCCAAGGTCAGCCACGCGGCGTCGACCACCCACCGCCAGCTCGACGACACCGCGCTGGCAGCGGCCGGTATCGCGCCGGGACAGGTCCGGATCTCGGTGGGGGTGGAAGATCCGGACGCGCTGCTCAGCGACCTGCGTCAGGCGCTCGACTCGATCTGATCGGCCACTTGACCCGCGGTGCCGTCTGCTGGTTTCATTCGCCGCTGTGAGCAGCTCTCTGGTCCTCTTCAAGCGGTCTGCGGTGGACCTGCGGCGAGTCGCCAGCGCGCTCTGTAGCGCTCGGTGAGCCTTTCTCCCCCTCACCGATCGCGCTTCTGAACGGCCCTTTCTCGCACGACGTGGTGCCCGGCTTCGCGCGTATCGGTTCACCGATCTCCGCGGAAGGAATCCCGTGCACGCCGTCCCCTATCTCACTGTCCCCGATTCCGGGGTCACGCGCTCCACTTCGCCCGTCTCCCTCGCGATGGCGCTGGCCGCGCATCCCGAGCGGTGGCGCCCGCTGGTGGACTACCGCACCGACACCCGCTGGTACCGCCTGCTGGAGCGCACCGCGCGCCACGAGGTGTGGCTGCTGACCTGGCTGCCGGGGCAGGGCACCGACCTGCATGACCACGGCCCGGCGTCCGGGGCCTTCGCGGTGGCCGCGGGCGCTCTCACCGAGCGCGTGGTGGCCGGCAAAGCGGGCGGGTCGCCGATGGAGGTCACCCGGACGCTGGCCGCCGGGCGCTCCCGCGTCTTCGGCCCGCACTACATTCACCAGGTGTCCAACACCGCTGACGTGCCCGCGGTGAGCGTCCACGTCTACACCCCCGGCCTCACCGTGATGAACACCTATCGCGTCGATCCGGGCGAACTGGTCCACCTCGGGGTGGAACAGGCGGGCGTGGACTGGTGAGCAGGCCCGCGGGCGCCCGCAGCATCGACCAGTTGCTGGCCGAGGCGCGCGCCAGGCTGCGACGGCTGACCCCGACGGAGGCACACGCCGCGGCGGCCGCGGGCGCGCCGCTGGTGGACATCCGCCCCGGCTGGCAGCGCGCCGAGGAGGGGGAGGTGCCCGGCGCGCTGCTCGTCGAGCGCAACCACCTGGAATGGCGCTTCGACCCGGAGTGCGCCGCCCGGGTGCCGCAGGCCGGCGGCTACGACGTGCAGGTGATCGTGCTCTGCTCCGAGGGCTACACCTCCAGCCTGGCCGCGGACTCCCTGCGCAGTCTCGGCCTGCACCGCGCCACCGACGTGATCGGCGGCTTCCACGCGTGGGCCGCCGAGGGCCTGCCGGTCCGCAGGCCGGTCCGCACCTAGCCGGCGCCCGGCCTGCGCCTGCGCCGCAGGTGATCCGCGTCCCGCACTGCGGTCGTAGGCGTTCGGTGACCCTGTGCTTCTGCGACACTGTGCCGGTGCGCCGCAGTCTCGGGCTGTTGCTGGGGGTTGCCCTGCTCGCGCTCTCCTGCGGTCTTGTCGGGACGGCGCTGGGCATGGGCGGCGAAACGCCCGCGCCGTCGGCACCGTCGGAGCGAGCTGCGGTGTCCGCGCGGCCGGACGCCCCGCAGGCACGGCCGTTGCTGGTCGTCATCGGTGCCTCGTTCGCCGCGGGGGTGGGCGCGGGCCACCGGAGCGACGCGTGGCCGGCGGACCTCGCCCGGATGCTGCACTGGCGCCTCGCGGTCAGCGCTGATCCGGGTGCCGGTTACGTCAACCCCGGCTTCCGGGACCGGGGCCCGTTCGCGCGGCTGGCCGCCGGCCTCGGTCTGGCCCATCTCGATCCCGCGGTCGTGCTCGTGCAGGGCGGCCACGACGACATCGGCGAACCCCTGAGCCTGGTGCACCAGCGGGTGGCGAGCCTGCTGGCCACGATCCGGCGCGAAGCGCCGAACGCCAGGGTGGGAGTGGTGACCGTGTTCTGGACCGGCAAGCGGCCCTCACCTGCGGCGATGTCGGTCGACCGGGCCATCGTGGCCGCGGCCCGGCAGGCGGATCCCCCGGTGATGGTCTTCGACCCGCTCGCCGCGCACTGGAGATTCCCCCGGATCGGCGATCAGCTGCACCCGAGTCCCGCCGGGCACCGCTGGATCGCCATCCGGCTCGCTGCCGCGCTCCAGCCGCACGGCGTGACACAGGCCTAGCCGTCGCGCCGAGCGCGCTCAGCCGCGGTGTCGCGACAGGAAACGCCACATCAGCGTGGCGGCCGCGGCCGGTGTGCCGACCGCGGTGCTGAACCCCACCGACGTCGGCGCCGCAGTGGGCCAGTAGTGCGTGAGACCGGAGTAGAGCGCGGCCGCCACCGCGGCGCCGTCGCGGCAGTCGGTCCACGACGTCAGGGTGACCAGGTCGATCTGCGTCACGGTCGCGGCGGGAGCGCAGCCGTTCCTGGCTCGCCAGAGCGCTGCGGCGTCCTGAACGGTCTGCGTCGCGGTCCGCGGCGGGTCGGCGGTGGTCAGCTCCGGATCAGCGGTCCCCGCGCTGATCAGCGCGCTGACCGGCGCCGCCGTGCGGGTGGCGCACGGCGCGAGGGGCACCGCGCCGTAGGTCGCGAACGCGGTGAAGGTCCTCGGGTGCTCGCACACCGCCCGGAAGGCCAGCTTGCCGCCATTGCTGTAGCCGACGAGGTAGCGCCGCCCGGAGTCGACCCCCAGCCGGCGGGGCGCGTCGGTGGCCACCTCGTCGACGAAGGCGGCGTCGTCGCTGCCCGTCGCGGCGGCCTCGCCACAGCAGCCCTCGCCGGCGTTCCAGGACTGCCCGATGCCCACCGGATAGACGAGCACCGCGTCGCCGCGCTGCGCCAGCGGGAGGAAACCGGTGCGCAGCGCCTCGTCCCGCACGGTGACGCTCCTGCCGTGCAGCACGACCAGCAGCGGCAGGCCGGCGTGCTGCCCGGCCGGGGCGACCGCCAGATAGGAGCGGCGCACTCCGTCGACCTCGACGCTGCTCAGCGTGGTGGTCGTGGCCGGGGCGAGGGCGGGCTGGATGCTCCCGGCCGTGGCCGGGAGCGGCGTTGCCGTGGCCGTGGCGGGGTCCGGGAGCGGCGCCTGCGCGCCTGCGCCCGCCGCGCATCCCGCCAGAACACCCACCAGCAGCGCCGCCCACGGGACTCGCCACGCCCGGAGGCATGAGCGGCGGCGGAGGGGCACGAGCACAGTCTGCGCCGCAGATGAAAGCCCCAGTTGACGCTGAACGTACTCATAGGGGACTTCCAGGGAGGCCGGGCACAGTCGGTTTCGGTATTCACCGCGACCGTGTGGGGGTTCCCGTGATATCTCGCCTGCTGTCCGCCCGTGCGCAGCAGCACGCGGACGCGACCGCGTTCCGCATCGGCGCGGACGGACGCTCGCTGACCTGGCGAGCGGCCGCCGCACATGCCGAGCGGTGGACGGAGCTGGCGCGTGCGCGGGGCATCCCGTCGCGGGCGCGGATCGGGTTGGTGCTGAACGACCCGCTGATGTTCACCGCCGCGTATCTGGGCTGCCTCGCCGCCGGACTGACGGCCGCGCCGATCGATCCGCGGCTGACCGCTGACGAGCTCACGACCGCGCTGACCCGGTTGCGGGTCGACGTGCTGGCCACCGACGACGTGGACGCGGCCCCGTTCCGGCTGGACCTGGAGACGTGGTACGCCGGTTCCCGCGGCCCCTACCTGGTCTGGCCGGCTCGCAGGACGGCGCGTCCGAGCGCATCGGCGGCATTGCGACCAGCGGTGATACTGGCCAGCTCGGGGACCACGGGGCGACCGAAGGGCATCCCGCTCTCCGAGTGGCAGCTGCTCCACGCCGCCAGGCGGGTGGTGCGCCACCACCGGTTGGGGCCGTCCGACCGCGGGTACACGCCGCTGCCGCTGTTCCACGTCAACGCCCAGGTGATGGGGCTGCTGGCGACGCTGGTCAGCGGGTCCTCGCTGGTCATCGACGGGCGCTTCGATGCCGCCTGCTACTGGTCGCGGGTCGCCGAGTGGTCGCCGACCTGGCTGAACACGGTGCCCGCCATCCTGGCCTCGCTGGTGGAGCGGCCGGCCCCGCAGGCCGCGGTGGCCGACCGGGTGCGCTTCGCCCGCTCCGCGTCGGCCCCCCTGCCGCCGGTGACGGCACGCCGGTTCACCGAACGCACCGGAATCGGCGTCCTGGAGACCTACGGCATGTCCGAGGTGGCCGGGCAGGTCACCGCCAATCCGCTCGACCCGGCCGGCCGGCGCGCCGGCTCGGTCGGTCCGCCGGTGGGGCTGGGACTCAGGGTCGCGTCCGCGGACGGCGGGCCGGCCGGGGTGGGCGAGCCGGGCGCGGTGCTGCTGCGTGGCCGCCCGGTGGTCCAGCACTATCTGGAGCTCCGCGAGAGCGGGCCGGAGCGGGTGCGGCGGGCGCGGAACTCCGCGGGCTGGCTGCCCACCGGCGACATGGGCTTCCGGGACGAGCAGGGCTACCTCTACCTGGTCGGTCGAGCCGACGACGTCATCAACCGCGGCGGGGAGAAGATCTACCCGCAGGAGGTGGAGGACGTCCTGCTCGCCCACCCCGGCGTGGGCGCGGTGGCCGTGGTGGCCGCGCCGCACGCGCGGCTCGGCCAGGTCCCGGTGGCGTACGTGACCAGCCGCCGCGGCAGCGGTGACACCCTCGCCGACTCCCTGCACCGGTTCTGCGCGGCCCGGCTGGCCCGCTACAAGTGCCCGGCCGTCATCGAGATCACCGACGTGCTGCCGACCGGTCCCACCGGCAAGGTGCTGCGCCGCGCCCTGCGCGCGGCACCGGCGGCAGCCGGCGGCAGCCGATGAGCACCGAGGCGGCGCATCCGCCACCGGCGAGCGCCCGTGAGCACCTGCACTACGTCGACATGGTGCGCGTCCTGACGGTCGCGCTGGTGATCGGCGTGCACGTGCTGGCCTTCGCCCCGGTGGCGCCGAACATCGCGCTCGGCGCGGTGACCGTCGTCTTCCACGTCAGCCGGGAGGTGTTCTTCCTGCTGACCGCCTTCGTGCTGACCTACGGCACCGGGCGGGGCGCGGTGCGCTGGCCGGTGTTCTGGCGCCGCCGCTACCTGTTCGTCGTCCTGCCCTACCTGCTGTGGAGCCTGGTCTACTTCGTCGCCGACCCGGTGCCGTGGACGCCGGTGGCGTCCGCCGTGGGTGAGCTCGGCCACGAGCTGCTCACCGGCACCGCCCGCTACCACCTGTACTTCCTGCTCGTCTCGATGCAGATCTACCTCGTCTTCCCGCTGATCCGGGAGCTGTTGCGGGTCACCCGCAGGCATCACGGCCTGCTGCTGACCGGGTGCGCGGCCTTCCAGCTGCTGTTCGAGCTGGCCGTGCAGCGGCAGTGGCAGGTGGGGCCGCTCACCGGGTGGCTCCGCGCCCCCGACGCGCTCCTGCCCAGCTATCTGGGCTACGTGGTGGCCGGCGCGGTCGCGGCCTGGCACCGCGAGGAGCTGATCGGCTGGACGCGGCGGCATTCGCGCCGGGTGTTCGCCGGCTGCGCCGCCGCGGTGGGGCTCGGGATCGGCGCCTACCTGGTCCAGGTCTGGGTGGCCGGGGAGACCCCGCCGACCGCGGCCGCGGTGTTCCAGCCGGTGGTCGTGGTGGAGAGCGTCGCGATCGCCTGGGCCTTCCTCGCCGCCGGTCTGCGGTGGCAGGACCGCGGCCGGCCGGCGCACCGGCTGGTCCGGGCCGGCTCGGACGCCTCGTTCGGTATCTACCTCAGCCACCCGCTGCTGCTTCAGGCGGTCGTGGCGGGAGCCGCCGCCACCGGCCTGGCCGCCACGGCCCAGCGCGCGCCCACCGCGGTCGTGCTGCTCGTGCTGGTCCTGGTGGTCACCCCACTGCTGTACCTGGCGTCCGGCCTGCTGAGCGCCGCCGCCCGGCGCTCTCCGCTGAGCCTGCCGATCACCGGACGGCTGCGCTCGCGCCGGCCGACCGCGGTGGTCGCCGAGCCGGTCCCGCCCGCGTTCTCGCTCGCCGTCGCACCATCCGTCACTCCTGGAGGCCTCCGATGATTCCCTCGCCGATTCCCGCGCCGTCCGAGCGGCCTGCTGTGCCACCTGCCCGCGGCATCACCATGGTGATCGACCCCGGGTTGCCGACCGGCTTGTTCACCGACGTGGTGAGCAGCCACGGCGACCACATCGACCTGGTCAAGTTCGGCTGGGGCACCGCACTGGTCACCCGTGACCTCGACGCCAAGATCGCCGTGCTGCGCGACGCCCACATCGGGTTCTACTTCGGGGGCACGCTGTTCGAGCACTACCTGTGGCGCGGTCGGCTCAGGGACTACCTCGACCTGATCGACCGGACCGCGGCCACCCACATCGAGGTCTCCAACGGCTCGATCCCGCTCGACCAGCACGCCAAGGCGGCCTACGTGCAGCGGATGGCGCACTACCGGCCGGTGCTCGCCGAGGTCGGGTACAAGGACACCGAACGATCCGACCGGCTGACCCCGGCGGACTGGGCGCACGCCGTCGCCGAGGACATCGACGCCGGGGCCGCGCTGGTGATCACCGAGACCAGGGAGAGCGGCCGCAGCGGCCTGGCCGGGCCCGACGGCCACCTGCGCAGCGAGGTGCTCCGCGCGGTCATCGCCGCGGCCGATCCCGCGCGGTTGCTGTTCGAGGCTCCCACCAAGGACCTGCAGGTCGAGCTCATCCGCGCGATCGGCCCGCAGGCCAACCTGGGCAACATCGCCGCGTCCGACGTCATCGCCGTGGAGACCCTGCGCCGCGGCCTGCGTGGCGACACCCTGATGCAGCTCACCCCGGTCAGCGGCGATCCGCTGATCGCTGCCGAGCGCCACCGGGTGCCCGCGGCCTGAACCGGCACACCGACCCGCCGACCCCGGAGGTTCGCCATGAGATCCATGCACGACGCCTGCCATGTCGCGATCCCGGCCCGCGACCTCGACGAGGCCGTCGAGTTCTACGTCTTCCAGCTCGGCGCGAAGCTCGCCCGCCGGTATCCGGACCGGGTGACCTTCGACTTCTTCGGTGACCAGCTCGTCTGCCACCTCAGCGACGACGTGCCCGCCGAGCCGGTCGCCTATCCACGCCACTTCGGGGTGAGCTTCGCCCACACCGAGGACTTCGACCGGCTGTCCAGGCTGGTCGAGCACCGCAAACTGCGAGTGCTCAGCGGACCTTCGGTGCGCTTCGAGGGAACCGCCGAACAGCACCGCACGATCTTCCTGGTCGACCCGTCGAACAACGTCATCGAGTTCAAGAACTATGACGATCCACGCCTGCAGTACTGACGCCCCTGCGGCTGACCAGGCGGTGCACCCCGGTGCCGTCCTGCATCTGGTCCGGCACGGCCAGAGCACCTGGAACGCCGCGGGGCGGGTCCAGGGCCAGTCCGCGCGGGCGGGCGGGCTCACCGCGGCGGGCCGGGCCGAGGCGCGGCGGTCGGCCGCGCTGCTGACCGAACGCCATCCGGACGCCGGGAGGATCGTCACCAGCGACCTCGACCGCGCCAGGGAGACCGCCGAGATCATCGCCGGTGTGCTCGGGCTGCCCGTCGAGCCTGACCCGGACCTTCGCGAGCAGCGCCTCGGCGACCTCGAGGGCAGGCGGTTCGACGACCGGATGGGCACCGGGACCGTGCAGGACGCGGTGGACCGGTTGTGGCGCCACCCCCACCGCCGCCCGCGTGGCGGCGAAAGCGTCGCGGACCTGTACCTGCGGGTGCGGCGCGCGCTCGCCCGGCACCGCGCCCGCCTGCCCGCCCGCGAGCTGGTCGTCGTCACCCACGGCGGACCGGTCCGGGTGGCCACCGCGACCGCCGACCCGCGAACCTGCCGGCCGGTCCCGCGCCGCGCCGTCGGCAACGCCTCGATCAGCAGCCTGGACGGCTCGTGGACGACGCCGCCGCCCGGTGGTGCGGGCGCCGGCTGCCGGTGCGCGGCGGGCCACGCAGCACCTAGTGCGTCCCTGGCACGCGGCGGTCCGTGACGCGCGGCGGCACCGGCGTGCCCGCGGGCAGCTGCGGGCCCGGCACCGGCTCGCCCCACCGGGCGTGCAGCGGCAGCACCCCGGCCCAGGCGAGGCCGGCGCCGACATCGGCCTCGTCGTCCACCGGTGGCCCGCTCCGGACCTTCACCGACGCCTCGTCCAGCGGCAGCGCCAGCACCGTGGTGGCGGCGAGCTCCTTGCGGGTCGGCTGGCGGCTGCTCTCCCACGAGCCGGGGGCGAGGTGCTCGACCAGCACCCGCAGCCCGTGGCGCACCTGGTCGGTGTCGGTGAGCTCGCGCGCGGTGCCGTGGATCACCGCGCTCGCGTAGTTCATCGAGTGGGCGAACGCCGACCGGGCGTACACCACCCCGTCCAGCCTGGTCACGGTGACGCACACGGGTGCGCCCCGCGCCGCGGCCAGCAGGCTCGCCGCGCCGCTGGAACCGTGCAGGTACAGCGTGTCGCCGTCGCGGCCGTAGCCGGTGGGCAGCACCACCGGCGCTCCGTCGCGCACCAGCCCGAGATGACAGATCAGCGCGGAGTCGAGCAGCGCGTACAACTCGGCGCGATCGTGCCGGGCGCGCTCACGATGGCGCCCCAGCGTGCTGCGTTCGGTGGAGGAGAGCGTCATGGTCGCTGACGTTACGTGCTCGGCCGGGGGCGCTTCACGGCCTTTGCCGTGCATGACCGTGCATGACCGCGCGCCCGGGTGCGCTCACCGCGACCGTCGGCCCACCGGCCGTCGCGGCCGCCGCAGCGCCCGCGCGGCCCGCTCCCCGGGGGGTAGGGTCTGCCGCCATGATGCAGCGCAGGCTGCGGGTCGCCGTCGTCTTCGGTGGCCGCAGCAGCGAACACGCGATCTCCTGCGTCTCGGCGGGCAGTGTGCTGACCCACCTGGACCGGGAGCGCTTCGACGTGCTCCCGGTCGGGATCAGCCGGGACGGCGCCTGGGTGCTGGGCACCTCCGAGCCCGCCGAACTGGCCATCCGGGATCGGCGGCTGCCCGCCGTCGACGACGCTGCCGGCGCGCTCGTGCTGCCCGGTGACCCGACCCGGCGCGAACTGGTGCACCTGACCGGCGACCGGCTCGGCGAGGCGCTCTCGGCCGTCGACGTCGTGTTCCCGGTGCTGCACGGCGCGTTCGGCGAGGACGGCACCATCCAGGGCCTGCTGGAGATGGCCGACCTGCCCTACGTCGGGCCCGGCGTGCTGGCCAGCGCCGCGGGCATGGACAAGGAGTTCACCCGCAAGCTGCTGCGCGCCGAGGGCCTGCCGGTGACCGACGCGGTGGTGCTGCGCCGCGACGTCGAGACGCTCACCCCGGAGCAACGCGACCGGCTCGGGCTGCCGGTGTTCGTCAAACCCGCCAGAGCAGGCTCCTCGGTGGGCATCTCGAAGGTCGAGGACGGGTCGCAGCTCGCCGCCGCCATCGCCACCGCCCGCACCGCCGATCCCAAGGTGCTGGTCGAAGCGGCGGTGGTCGGCCGCGAGGTCGAGTGCGGGGTGCTGGAGTTCCCCGACGGCCGGGTCGAGGCCTCGCTGCCCGCGGAGATCCGGGTGACCGGCGAGAACTCGGCGGGCTGGTACGACTTCGACGCCAAGTACCTCGACGACGCCTGCGAGTTCGACATCCCCGCCAAGCTCGACGACGACGTCACCGCCAACCTCCGGGCGATGGCGGTGTCCGCGTTCCGTGCGCTGGACTGCCAGGGCCTCGCGCGGGTCGACTTCTTCGTCGGATCCGACGGTGCGCTCACCGTCAACGAGATCAACACGATGCCGGGGTTCACCCCGATCTCGATGTACCCGCGGATGTGGTCGGTCACCGGGGTGGACTACCCGACGCTGCTGTCGACGTTGATCGACACCGCGGTCGCCAGGGGCACCGGCCTGCGCTGACCAGCACACTCTTTCGGGTGTAGGGCGATCACCGGCCGGTGGGCCGCTCGTTAGGCCGACTGGTCCACAACGCAGTGGGTCGCGAAGCCCTGCGCTGGTGCCGGTCGAGCGGCGCCGCGCTGGAGTGTCCGCGGGGGGCGGCCATTCCGAGGGTGCCGGCTCGGCGCACGGAGGGGTCGTCATGCCTGCTATCGACAGCGGTGTCAGTACTCATGCGCCCGATCACGCGGCCGAGGACTCCGACGAGTGGGGTGAGCCTGCCGACACCGGCTCGCTCGTGCGGCCCTACTCCTGGACCGGCGGGCGCACCCGGCCGGTACAGGATCTGGCGGTCGAGACGTTGGTCTCCACCGGCCATCTCGCCCCGGACGTGGCCGAGAGCGCCGCAGCGGAGCATCACGCCATCGTGGTCCTCTGCGAGCGGCCCCACTCGGTCGCCGAGGTCGCCGCGCTGCTGTCGTTGAAGCTGGGCGTGGCCCGGGTGCTGCTCGCCGACCTGATCGACAGCGGCTGGTTGCGGGTGCACCGCAACCCCGCTCCGGCGGGACACACGCCGGATCTGACCCTGCTGCAGCGGGTGCGCGAGGGGCTGTACCGGCTCTAGCCCGCGAGGTCGAGCGGCCGAGGCGGCAGGACCGCGCCGATGGTCTCGGTGAGCTGCTGCAGCGGCGCGCTGCCGCTGCCCGACGGAAGCGAGACCGCGACGTAGACGGGCCGGTCGACCGCCACCCAGGTGTCCTGGTCCGGCGCCGGACCGGGGACCTCCAGGAACTGCACCCCCGACACCACGAGCAGCCGCGAGCTCACGGTGAGCCCGGCCGGGCGGCTCACCCCGCAGCGCAACACGACCGGCGGCGCCCCCCAGGCCACGGTCGCCGGTGGCGCGGGAGGAGCCAGCTGCCTGCGGTCCAGTGCGCCCGCAGCGCCGCCGTCCAGCGTCGTCGGCAGCCGGGACAGCAGCCGTGCGCAGTCGGCGGACCGGGCCTCCGGCGCGGGCGGCTGGTCCAGGGCGAGTGGTC
>DASXOL010000041.1:0-7859 GCA_036494295.1 Pseudonocardiaceae bacterium | reverse complement strand
CGTGGCGCACGGCATGGCCAAGCCGCCCGGGCTGCCGGACATGATCCACCCGGTCGGCCCGACGCAGGGCCTGCTCGACTCCGACGTGGACGATCCCCGCTTCGACGCCGACGGGGTGCACGACATCCACCGGATGATCCGCAAGGTGCTCGACGAGTACCCGGACCGGATGGCGGTCGGCGAGATCTGGGTGACCGACGACGCCGCGTTCGCCCGCTACGTGCGACCCGACGAGCTGCACCTGGGCTTCAACTTCCGGCTCCTCGAAGCGAAGTTCGACGCCGAGAGCGTGCGCGGTGCGATCGAGCACTCGCTGGCGGCGGTGCGGGAGAGCCCGGCACCGGCCACCTGGACGATCTCCAACCACGACGTGACCCGCCCGGTGACCCGCTACGGCGACGGCGAGACCGGCCTGCGCCGGGCCCGCGCGATGGCGCTGGTGATGCTCGCCCTGCCCGGGCCGGTGTACCTGTACAACGGCGAGGAGCTCGGCCTGCCGAACGTCGAGCTGCCCGACTGGGCGCTGCAGGACCCGGTGTGGGAACGCTCCGGGCACACCGAGCGCGGCCGCGACGGCTGCCGGGTGCCGCTGCCCTGGGAGGGCACCAGCCCGCCGTACGGGTTCAGCGCCACCCCCGGCAGCTGGCTGCCCATCCCCGCGGAGTGGGCCGAGCTCAGCGTGGAGGCGCAGCTGGAGAACCCGGACTCCACCCTCTCGCTGTACCGGCACGCGCTGGAGCTGCGGCGGGAGCATCCGGCCTTCGCGGGCACCGAGCTCGAGTGGTACGGCGCGCCGCCGGGATGCTTCGCCTTCCGCCGCAAGCACAGCGGGCTGATCTGCGCGCTGAACACCTCCGATGTCGCGGTGGCACTGCCACCCGGCGAGGTGCTGCTCGCCAGCGGCCCGCTCGCCCGCGGCGACGACGAGGACGGCAAGCCGGCCAAGCCCCTGCTGCCGGACACCGCCGTGTGGCTGATCTGACCGCTCACACCAGCAGCGGCAGCAGGGCGTGCCTGCGGCGCAACGCGGCGCCGAAACGGGCGTCGAGGCGCAGCCAGGAGTCGGTGGCGGACACCCGGACCGTCTCCCCCTGCTCGTGCGCGCCGAGGAAGCCCATCCCGGACAGCGCGAACAGGCAGCGCAGCGGCACTCCCACGTCGAAACCGGAGCCGCTGATGGTGATCACCTTCTGGTCCAGCAGGCTGGCCGGCGGCGTGCCGTGCGGCCCGGCGTTCTCCCTGGCCACCGCGGCGCCCCGGTCGGCGAGGTCGGAGAGCAGCTCGGCGGGCACCTGGTCGACCTGCTGCCAGCCGTGCCGGGGGGGCAACTCGGCGCGCCACCACATGTCGTGGGGCTGCCCGGGGTCGACGACCGCACCGCGGGCCACCGCGAGCGCGGCGAGCAGGTCCGCGCCGCGCACGGTGGTGTCGGCCGGTTGCACGGTGCCCCGCGCGGACCGGGTCACCAGGGTGTCGAACGGGGTGACCACCCACGCGTCCACCCGGTCGTCGCCGGAGCGCAGCCGGACCAGGGCCTCGCCGTCGAGCCGGACCGCCCTGGCCACGAAGGCGCCCAGGTCGTCGCGCTCGGCGGAGTCGGCGACATGAAGCTGCGGCGTGCTAGGCACCGCGGACACCGTCCCGCGCCACCCGGCCGTCACCGGCCCGATAGCCGCTGAGGAACTCCCGCTCGGCGACGGTCAGCCGGCGCGGGCGCTTGGCCACGGTCTCGTAGGGCGCGAGCCGGGTCTGCGCGACCACCGCGTCAGCACCGTCGGAGCCGTAGGAGCTGATGTCCGTCACGGCGTAGTCCAGCACGAACGAGGCGGAGCGCAGCTCGCTGACCCACATCCGGACCTGGACCGGCTGCGCCGAGTAGAACACCGGCCTGCGGTAGCGCACCTGCAGCTCGACCACCACGAGACCGTCCATGAGCGCTCCCGCGCCGTGCCGGGCGCCCTCGTCGTACAGCAGCTGGGTCCGCGCCTCCTCGAGCAGCGTCACCATCCGCGCGTTGTTCACATGGCCGTAGACGTCCATATCGGACCAGCGGACCGCTACGTTCACGCTGAACGCCGCCAACCTGCGCTCCCTTCGATCGGTCTCGACTAGCGCACCATGCTCCGGATCCGCCGGGTCGCCACCGACAGCGTCGGCAGGTCGAGGTTGCCGCCGTCGTGGATCTCCTCCAGCGTCGCCCTCGCCCGGCCCAGCCGGGACGCGTTCTCCTGCTCCCACCGGGCGATCATCGTCCCGGTGTCGAGCCAGCTGTCGCCGCTGCGCAGGACGTCGAGAGTGATCTCGCGCAACGACGCGTACAGATCATCCCGCAACGCCAGCCGGGCCAGCGCATGCCACCGGTTTCCCCTCGGCAGTGCACTCACCGCGCTGAGCATCCGGTCGATGTCCAGGTGGGCCGACAGCGCGTAGTACACCTCGGCGACCCGCCCGGCGTCCGGTCCGTCCAACTCGACCATACCGGTGCCGTCGCGCTCGGCCAGTTCGGCGACCTCGACCACGTCGAGCAGGCCGAAGGTGTCCAGCGCGGCGCCGACCCGGCGGGCCAGCTCCGCAGGCACCCCGGCGTCGGTGAACCGGCCGACGGCGGCGACCAGGCTCTCCGCCTCGCGGCCGACCAGCCAGTCCGGCACCCGCGCCGCCAGTTGCCGCGTGATCGGCCGGAACCGGTTGATCTCGGCGCCCACCGCCAGCGGCTGCGGCCGGTTCAGCAGCAGCCAGCGGCTCACCCGGTCCAGCAGCCTGCGCAGCTCCAGCATCAGCGAGTCCGACACCGACACCGGGACCGCGGTGCCCAGCGCGGCGATCTCCCGCGAGATCGCGGGCAGGTCGAACACCCCGACCGCCACGGTGTACGCGCGCACCGCATCGGTGGTCGAGGCGGACAGCTCCTCGGCGAGCCGGTAGGCGTAGGTCATCCCTCCACCGTCGACCACCTCGTTGACCAGCAGCGTCGTGGTGATCTCCCGGCGCAGCGGGTGCCTGCGGATCGCGTCGGGAAACCGGTCGCGCAGCGGGGCGGGGAAGTACTCGGGCAGCCGGGCGCGGAACACCTCGCCCTCGGGCAGGTCACTGGCCAGCACGTCGTCCTTGAGCGTGAGCTTGACGTGCGCCAGCAGCGTCGACAGCTCCGGCGAGGTCAGCCCCATGCCGGCGGCCTCCAGTGCGGCGAACTGCGCCGCGCTCGGCAGTGCCGCCAGCTCCCGGTCCAGGCCGCGCTCCTGCTCCAGGTAGTCCACCAGCCTGCCGTGCACCGGCAGCATCGACGCGGCGTGCGCGCGGCTCACCCCCAGCAGGGTGTTCTGGTCGGCGTTGTCCGCGAGGACCAGCGCGGCGACCTCGTCGGTCATCTCGACCAGCAGCGGCTGGCGGTCCTCGGCGCGCAGGTTGCCGTCGGTGATCAGCCGGTCGAGCAGGACCTTGATGTTCACCTCGTGGTCGGAGCAGTCCACCCCGGCCGAATTGTCGATCGCGTCGGTGTTGACCTTGCCGCCGGCCCGCGCGAACTCGATCCGGCCGGGCTCGGTGAGCCCCAGGTTGCCGCCCTCGCCGACCACCCGCACCCGCAGGTCGGCGCCGTCCACCCGGACCGCGTCGTTGGTCTTGTCGCCGACGTCGGCGTGGGTCTCGGTGGCGGCCTTGACGTAGGTGCCGATGCCGCCGTTGAAGAGCAGCTGCGCGTCGGCCAGCAGGATCGCCTTGACCAGTTCGGGCGGGGACAGCTCGGTGACACCCTCGGCGATGCCCAGCGCGCGGCGCATCGGCAGGCTCACCGGGATGCGCTTGACGGTGCGCGGCCACACCCCGCCGCCGACGCTGATGAGCGAGCGGTCGTAGTCGTCCCAGGACGAGCGGGGCAGGTCGAACAGCCGGCGCCGCTCCGCGTAGGAGCCGGCCGGGTCCGGGTCGGGGTCGACGAACACGTGCCGGTGGTCGAACGCGGCGAGCAGCCTGATGTGCGCGGAAAGCAGCATCCCGTTGCCGAAGACGTCGCCGGACATGTCCCCGATGCCGACCACGGTGAACGACTCGCGCTGGGTGTCGATGCCCAGCTCCCGGAAATGGCGCTTGACGCTCTCCCACGCGCCGCGCGCGGTGATGCCCATCGCCTTGTGGTCGTATCCGACCGAGCCGCCGGACGCGAAGGCGTCGCCGAGCCAGAAGCCGTAGGCGGCGGCCACCTCGTTCGCGATGTCGGAGAACGTGGCGGTGCCCTTGTCCGCGGCGACCACCAGGTAGCTGTCGTCGCCGTCATGGCGCACCACCCGCTCCGGTGGCCGGGTGACGCCCTGGACCAGGTTGTCGGTCAGGTCGAGCAGCCCGGACACGAACATCCGGTAGCAGGCGATGCCCTCGCGCTGGGTCGCCTCCCGGTCCAGCACCGGGTCGCCGGTGGGTGCCGGCGGGCGCTTCACCACGAACCCGCCCTTCGCGCCGACCGGCACGATGACGGCGTTCTTCACCGCCTGCGCCTTCACCAGGCCGAGCACCTCGGTGCGGAAGTCCTCCCTGCGGTCCGACCAGCGCAGCCCGCCCCTGGCCACCGCGCCGAAACGCAGGTGCACGCCCTCCACCCGGGGCGCGCAGACGAAGATCTCGAACGCGGGCCTCGGCTCGGGCAGCTCGGGCACCGCGCGCGGCTCCATCTTGAGCGCCAGGTACGGCCGCGCGTTCCCGTCCGCGTCCCGGACGTAGTAGTTGGTGCGCAGCGTGGCCCGGATCAGGGTGAGCAGGCTGCGCAGGATGCGGTCGGCGTCCAGGCCGGTCACCGCGTCGATCATGGCGGCGACCTCGACCGCGACGTCCTGGTAGTGCGCGTCGCGCATCGCGGGGTCGAGCACCGGATCGAACCTGGCCTCGAACAGCCGGACCAGCGCCGCGGCGATGCCGCAGTGCTCGAGCAGCACGTCCTCCACGTAGTTCTGGCTGTACGGGCTGCCCGCCTGGCGCAGATAGCGCACGTAGCTGCGCAACACGGCCGCCTGCCGCCAGTCCAGCCCGGCCCGCAGCACCAGGGCGTTGAACCGGTCCACCTCGCAGGCGCCCCGCCAGGCGGCCACGAAGGCGTCCTGGAACCGCTGCTGGATCTCGTCGACCTCCTGGTCACGCAGGTGCTCGAGCAGGCCGGGGTCCAGCCGGAGGCCGAAGTCGTAGATCCAGCACCGCGGCGCGTCGCCCTGCCCTGCGCCGTCGCGGCGCACCTCGTAGGGCCGCTCGTCGACCACCTCGACGCCCATCCGCTGCAGCACCGGCAGCACCTGCGACAGCGTGATCGGCTGCCCGGACAGGAAGAGCTTGAACCGCCGCTCCCCCGGCTCGGGAGGCTCCGCGCCGTTCCCGTTCGGCGTGTAGAAGCACAGGTCCAGGCCGTCCTGGGGGTCCAGCACGTCCAGGCGGCAGATGTCGGCCAGCGCGGTGGCGGCCTCGAAGTCCTCCTTGTACGCCTCGGGCAGCGCGGGCAGGTAGCGCTCCACCAGCTCCGGGGTCGGGGTGGCCCAGGCGCCGGGCCGGTCGGTCGCGGCGTGCACGGCGTCGAGCAGCCGCTCGTCCCAGGTGCGGATGGCCTCTTCGAGCCGCTCGGAGAGCACCGAGAGGTCCGGCGCCACCGGCACGTCGGGATCGTGTGGATCGGTGTGGACGGTGAAGTGCACGCGGGCGTGCACCGCCTCGCCGATCCACGCGCTGTACTCCAGGCCGGTGCCGTGCAGCTCGCGGATCAGCACGCGCTGCATGGCCAGCCGAGCGCTGGTGGTGTAGCGGTCCCGCGGCAGGTAGACCAGGCAGGAGAAGAACCGGCCGTAGGGATCCCGGCGGCAGAAGAGCCGCAACGTGCGCCGCTGCGCCAGCGAGAGCACCCCGGTGACGGTCTGGTAGAGCAGGTCGGCGTCGGTGGCGAACAGCTCGGCGCGCGGGTAGGTCTGCAGCACTTCGAGCATCCGCTGGCCGGAGTAGGAGTCCAGTGGGATGCCCGCGCGGTGGATCACGCTGAGCACCCGCCTGCGGATCACCGGGATGTCCAGGACGTCCGCGTGCAGCGCGGTGGTGGCCAGCACGCCGAGGAACCGGTGCTCGCCGGTGGCGCGGCCGTGCTCGTCGAACGACTTGACGCCGACGTAGAACGGGTACACCGGGCGGTACACAGTGGACGGCGCGCTGGCCTGGGTGAGCACCAGCAGGCCCTTCGACAGCGGGTCCTCCACCTCGCGCCCGGTGGTGAAGCTGCGCGCGGCGAGGCTGTCCCTGCGCAGCACGCCCAGCCCGGAGGCGAGGACCGCGCGCAGCGCCGGTGCCGGTTCGGTGCCGGTGGCGGCCGGGGCCGAACCGGCACCTGGGTCCGGCTCGGCGTCCCAGACCAGCTCGTAGTGCCGGTAGCCGAGGAAGACGAAGTGCCCGTCGGCCAGCCAGCGCAGCAAGGCGGCGCCGTCGGAGACCTCGTCGACCGGCAACGGGGGCGGGGCGGTGGTCAGCTCCTCGGCCAGCGAGCGCGCCATGCCGACCATCCGGTCGGTGTCCTCGACCACCTCGCGCACGTCGGTGAGCACGGTGAGCAGCCGCTGCTCCAGCTCGCGGGCGCGCTCCGGGTCGGTGACGCGGTCGATCTCGGCGTACATCCACGACTCGCTCACCGCGTCGGGCGGCACCCGATCCGGCTCGGCGTCGGGCAGGACCTCGCGCAACGCGCCTCCGAGATCGCGGCGCACCACCACGATCGGGTGCACCAGCCTGCGCGTCGAGACGCCGCTGCGGTCCAGTTCCGCGACCACCGAGTCCACCAGGTACGGCATGTCGTCGGTGACGATCTGCAGCACGGTGTCCGAGGCGTAGGAGGTCTCCGACACATGCCAGCCGTCCTCGGCGCGGGTCGGGTTGAGCAGCCGCACCAGCGCACGGCCGGAGGCCCGGTCCGCGGCCAGGTCCCGGTGCGAACGGACCGCGGCGATCAGCTCGGCGGGCTCGGCGTTGGCGAGCTCCTCGGTGGGTACGTGCCGGTAGTAGAGCCCGACCAGTCCGGCCAGATCCGGAGCCTGCCCGGCCACCTCGGCGAGCAGTTCGGCCCTGGTCTGTTCGGCGTCGCCGCGACGGGCAACGCCCGCCGCGCCAAGCACGGGATCGGCGTCGGCACCCGGGGAGGTGCGCGCACTGGCGGTCATCGTGGCTGGCTCCAAGCTCGGCAGCACCCGGTTGGACCGGGGCCGCCGACCACCCTAGCCATCGCGGGCGGGCTAGCGCAGAGGGCGACGCCCGGCGCCGTGCCCGACGGTGGTTCGTCGGGGACGGTCGACCGGAGGAAGTGTGGTGGCTCGGCGATGAACTGGTGGATCACGGCGACCGAGTCAGGGCGCCCAGGATAAGCAGCGGGGCTGGCGCCGCAGCAGCCGGGTGGGCACGCTGCGCAGCACCGTGAAGGGGTTTCGAACTTCGTCGAGGTGATGTCGAGCGGCCTGGTAGTGAAGCGAAATGACTCTCCGTCACTCACTAGCGGTGAACCATCGGTCGGCACCGGGTGGGCGCCACAGTGGCTCCGCGGTGAGGTCCGGCAGGCGCAACACCGGATCGGTGATGCCGCCGGTCGCGGTACCCGGATAGCGCTCGACCGGGTCAGCCGCCAGATGCAGGCCTGAGTAGTCGTCCGGAGGGGGTGCGTCGCGCTCCGCGGGCCGGCTGCCGGCCGCTGCGTCGTCAGTGTCGTTCTCGGACGGCGGGGAGCCGTCGTCGGTGATGAGCGGAGGGTGGCTTTCCTGGAACGCCGCGAGTGCCTCCGCGAGCAGGTCGCCCATGCCCACCTTGTGGACGGTGCGGGACAAGCGGGTGGGGCCGGAACCATTGGCCAGCCGTTCCCT
>DASXOL010000040.1:0-7861 GCA_036494295.1 Pseudonocardiaceae bacterium | reverse complement strand
TTACCGCACTCACTATGTGTTTCGCCCTTCTACTCTCTGCTAATTATGTGACAACTGGTTGACGCACTGTGTCCCTGATGTAGAACATGGGCCAGGCCTCGGCGTCCGATGACGCCGAACCAGCCAGCCGGTGCGGTCGCTGCTCCAGGAGACACCATGTCGAGTTCGTTGCGGGAGAACTTCAACGCCAGCAGCTATCTGGTGGACCGGCAGGTGGCGGCGGGCAACGGCGAGCGGATCGCGGTCCGCACGCCGGACGAGGTGCTCGACTACGCGGAACTGGCCCGGCGGGTGGCCCGGGTGGCGGCCGCGCTGCGCGCCGCAGGGGTGCGCCCGGAAGAGCGCGTCATGCTGCTCATGCCGGACTCGGCGGAGCTGCTCACCGGCATTCTCGGCGCGATGCGCATCGGGGCGGTGGCGGTTCCCGTCTCGACCATGCTGACCGGCGGGGAACTGGCCGTGCTGACCGCGGACGCGCGGATCCGGATGCTGGTCGCCTCCCGAACGTTCGCCGACGCCATCGCGGTCAGCGCCGCCGCCGCGTCCGATCTCACCGACGTGGTGCTCACGGGTGCGGGAGTCGAGCCGGGAGTGCCCAGCGGGATCCGGGTCCGGGACTGGGCCGAGTTCCTCGCCGACGGCAGCCGTGACGGTGGCGGGGACAGCGGGGCGGCCTACCCCAGCTGGGCGGACTCCCCGGCGCTGTGGCTCTACACCTCCGGCACCACCGGCTCACCCAAGGCCGCGATGCACCGGCACGGCAGCATCAGGGACGTCGCCGAGCTGTACGGCCGTCAGGTGCTCGGCATCCGCCCGCAGGACCGCTGCCTGTCGGTGGCCAAGCTGTTCTTCGCCTACGGCATCGGCAACTCCGCGTTCTTCCCGCTCTCGGTGGGCGCCACCACGGTGCTGGAACCGGCCCGCCCCACCCCGGAGGTGTTCGCGGCGCGGGTGCGCACCGAGGCGCCGACGCTGTTCTTCGGGGTGCCGACCTTCTACTCCGCGCTGCTGGCCAGCGACGTCCCGGACGACACGTTCGCCTCGGTGCGCCACGGGGTCTCGGCGGGGGAGCCGCTGCCCGCGTCGATCTTCACCAGGGTCCGGGACCGCTTCGGGTTCGAGATCCTGGACGGGATCGGCTCCACCGAGGCACTGCACATCTTCGTGTCCAACCGGCCCGGCCGGGTGCGGCCCGGCTCGTCCGGCACGGTCGTGCCCGGCTACGAGACCGAGGTCCGCGACCCGAGCGGGCATGTGCTGGGCACCGGCGAACCGGGCGGCCTGTTCGTCCGCGGGCCCTCGATCGCCACCGGGTACTGGTGCCGTACCGAGGTCACCCGGCGCACCTTCCAGGGCGAGTGGCTGCGCACCGGGGACACCTACGTGATCAACGACGACGGCACCTACACCTACCTCGGCCGCTCCGACGACATGATCAAGGCGGGCGGGATCTGGGTGTCGCCGTCGGAGGTGGAGGCCCGGCTGATCGAGCACCCCTCGGTCGCGGAGGCGGCCGTGGTGGCGGTGCCCGACGAGTCGGGGCTGGACAAGCCGGTGGCCTGCGTGGTCGCCGCGCCCGGCGCGGTGCTCGAACCCGGCGAGCTCGACCGGTTCTGCCGTCAGGGCCTGGCCGCCTTCAAACGGCCGCGGCAGATCGTCGAGGTCACCGAGCTGCCCAAGACCGCGACCGGCAAGATCCGCCGCTTCGCGTTGCGCGACATGCTGGCGGCGCGGCCGGCCGCGACCCAGGCCCCGCCTGCCGGTGAGCCGGCCGGGACCGCGCTCGCCTAGGGTCGTCGGATTGTGATCGACGGATGCCGGGTGGTCGACGCCCATGTGCACGCCCCCTCCGCGGCAGGGCTCAGGCTGGACTGGCACACCTGGATGAACCAGGTGGACGGCATCCCGTCGTGGGCCCGCGCCTACGACGCGGACGGCCGGGTGCGCCCCGCGGTGCTGGACGAGATCTTCGCCGCCGAGGGCGTCGACGTGGCGCTGCTGTTCAGCGAGTACAGCCCCAAGGTCACCGGCACCCAGCCGATCGAGGACATGCTGCCGATCGTCGAGCACAACCCGGCCCGGTTCCGCCTGGTGGCCAACGTCAACCCGCACCTGCACCACCCGATCCGGGCCGAGGTGATCCGCCAGCTCGACCTCGGCGCGGTCGCGCTCAAGGTGCATCCGGTGCACGGCGGGTTCAGCCCGGACGACAAGATGCTCTACCCGGCTTACGCGGAATGCGAAGACCGCGGCGTCCCGGTGGTGGTGCACACCGGGCCGAGCAACTTCCCCGGCGCCTCGTCCCGGTACGGCGATCCGGCGCTGATCACCGACGTGCTGCGCGACTTCCCGAAGCTCACCGTGGTGCTTGCGCACGGTGGCCGGGGCTGGTGGTACGACGCGGCCGCGTTCCTGGCGCTGAGCTACGAGAAGGTGTGGATCGACCTGGCCGGCCTGCCGCCCCGCAAGCTGCCGGAGTACTACCAGCGTTTCGACCTGGCCCGGCTGGCCACCCGGTGGATCTTCGGCACCGACTGGCCGGCCACCCCGGGAGCGGCTCGCAACGCCGCGACGCTGGCGTCGCTGGGACTGCCCGAGCAGACCCTGCACGGGGTGCTGGGCGGCAACGCGCTCGCCGTCTACCCCGGACTGGCGTCCTGATCGGCCCGATCCGCTGCCGACTCGACCGCCGCCGGCCCGGCCGAGGCCAGCTCGTCCCACCGCCGCTGGGCCGTGTCGTGCCACTCCTGGTGGCGCCTGCGGAACACCTCGGCCGCCCTGGTGCCCGCCCAGTGCGCCGGGAGCAGCTGCTCGGGCAGCTGCGGGTCGATGAACGGGAAACGCCGCCAGGCGTGCACCAGCCGCACCTGCGCCGCCAGCGTCTCGTCCGCGGTCCCCGGCCGGGCCAGGTCGAACTCGGTGACGAACGCCTCGTAGTCCGCTTCGACGCCGCCGAGGTCCCAGGCCTGCGACACCACCGCCTGCGGCTCGCCGATGCTGCCGAACCGGCCGAGGTAGGAGAACGCCAGGTCGCTCAGGCCCTGCTCGGCGAGCACCCGGGCGACCTCGGGCTCCTTGTCCGCGTCCGGGCTGATCCACACCCCCGGCGCGGGTGAGCCCAGCCCCGCCCAGGCCAGCCGGGACCGCAGCCGGTGGCGCTGCCTGCGCTGCGACTCCGGCACCGTGACGTTGAGCACCAGCCAGCGACCGTCCCACTCGTGGTCCGGCGCGCCGAACCCGTAGATCCGGCGGGCGCCCTCGGAGAGCAGCTCACCGCCCTCCTCGGTGAGCGACCAGCAGACCCGCCTGCCGTCGCGGTGCGAGGTCAGCCAGCCGTCGGCGGCGGTCCTGGCCAGCGACTGGCGGGCGGTCTTCTCCTCGACCCCGAGCCGGCTGAGCACGTCGACCAGCGTGCGGGTCCACACCGGCGTGCGGCGCGGGAGCACGAACTCTCCCAGTACCGTCATCAGCAGTGCACGAGCACTGCTACCGCCGGCCTGGTGGCGTCGCGAGGCGAGCTGATCTGCGTCGGCGGTTGCGTCCATCGGTTTGATCGTAGGCTCGCCTGCTGTGGAATCTGTGCACGACCTGCTCAGCGCGGACCGCGCGCACGTGTGGCATCCGTACGGGCCCATGCCCGGACAGGCCGATCCGCTCGTGGTGAGCTCCGCGTCCGGGGTGCGGCTGCGGCTCGCCGACGGCACCGAGCTCATCGACGGGATGTCCTCGTGGTGGGCGGCCATCCACGGCTACGCGCACCCGGTGCTGGACGCCGCGGCACACGACCAGCTCGGCCGGATGAGCCACGTGATGTTCGGCGGGCTCACCCACGAACCGGCGATCCGGCTGGCCAGGCGGCTGGTGGAGATCACCCCCGAGCCGCTGCGCCACGTGTTCCTGGCCGACTCCGGCTCGGTGTCGGTGGAGGTCGCGATCAAGATGTGCCTGCAGTACTGGCGCTCGGTGCGGCGGCCGGGCAAGCACCGGCTGCTCACCTGGCGCGGCGGCTACCACGGCGACACGTTCGGCGCGATGAGCGTCTGCGACCCCGACGGCGGCATGCACGCGCTGTGGAGCGACGTGCTGGCCCGGCAGGTCTTCGTGCCGCCGCCGCCCGCCCAGCTGGACACCGGTTACGTGCAGCTGCTGGCCGACACCGTGGAGCGCCACGCCGACGAGCTGGCCGCGGTGATCGTCGAGCCGGTGGTGCAGGGTGCGGGCGGGATGCGCTTCCACGACCCGCGCTACCTGCACGTGCTCCGCGAGATCACGCTGGCCAACGACGTGCTGCTGGTGTTCGACGAGATCGCCACCGGTTTCGGCCGGACCGGTGAGCTGTTCGCCGCCGACCACGCCGCGGTGAGCCCCGACGTGATGTGCGTCGGCAAGGCGCTCACCGGCGGCTACCTGACCATGGCCGCCGCGCTGTGCAGCTCGCGGATCGCCGAGGGGATCTCCCGGGGCGAGGTGCCGGTGCTCACGCACGGGCCCACGTTCATGGCCAACCCGCTGGCCGCCGCGGTCGCGAACGCGTCGATCGAGCTCCTGCTCGGCCAGGACTGGCGCGCCGAGGTGAAGCGGATCGAGGCCGGGCTCACCGCGGGGCTCGCGCCCGCCGCGGAGCTGCCCGGCGTGACCGACGTGCGGGTGCTGGGCGCGATCGGCGTGGTGCAGCTCGACCGGCCGGTCGACATGGCCGCCGCCACTGCGGCCGCCGTGGCGCACGGGGTGTGGCTGCGCCCGTTCCGCGACCTCGTCTACACCATGCCGCCCTACGTCACCACCGACGACGACCTCGCGCGGATCGCGAGGGCCGCGGTGGCTGCCGCCGCAACCTGACCTGTCAGCGGCTGCAGTGCGGTGACCTGCGCATACAGCAGTGCGGATAGTATCCGGCGGTGCCTGATGGGGCGGCCGGCCGATGAGTGAGCCGGGGAGCACGCTGGGGCGTGCCCGGCTGGCTGCCGGTTACTCGCAGGAGAGCCTGGCGGAGCAGCTGAGGGTCGACCGCAGCACCATTGGCCGGTGGGAGCGTGGCCTCCAAGCGCCCCAGCCGTGGCAACGTCGGGAGCTCGCGAGACGCCTGGGGATCTCACTGACCACGCTCGACGACATTCTGCGCCGGACGAAACGCTGCACGGAATCATCAGCGGTCACCCCAGCGACGTCGAATGCCGCCGCTGCTGGCGAGGTGCAACGGAGCCAGCAGGAATGGCTCCATGTGCGGAACGCGCCAGGCGTACGGGGCCGCGAGCTCACCGAGCTGGCCGCCTGGCTCTATCCGGAATCACAGCGCGCGCTCGGCGGCCACGTGCTCGCCGGGCCCGGCTGGCTGCTCGACGAGCCAGTCCCAGTGGACTCGGTAACACTGGCGTGGTCCGACGATCAGCGACCGACTCTCCCGCTCAGACCGTTGGAGCACGTACTACCGCTGACCTTCGGGACCACCACCTTCTTCGACGTCTTCGACGTCAAGCAAGCCATCGCGCACGAGTTCAAGGCGACGTGGCTGGCGTCGAATCGTTCGGTCCCCGCATGGAACGCGCTGCCACTGCGCACGGCGATCGGAGATCCTTTCGATCCTCAACGGCTGCTGATGTCGCCGGGGATCAGCACACTGACCATCCGGCGGGACCGCTCCCACGGTCAGCACCGGTTCGTGCTGCACGAGCGCGACGGTGGAAAGGTGGCCGACGGCGGCGGCCTGTGCCACGTGCTGCCAGCTGGCGAGTTCCAGCCCTCCTCGGTCGACCCGGCCGACGTGCGCAACGATTTCTCCTTGTGGCACAACATCATGCGCGAGTTTTCCGAGGAGTTCCTCGGCAACCCCGAGCACGACGGCTCCACCTCCCGACCGATCGACTACGCACACGACGAGCCGTTCCGATCGTTCGAGCGAGCACGCGCTGAGGGCGCGCTTCGAATCTGGCATTACGGCCTGGTGATGGAGCCCTTGGAACTGGGCGCCATTCAGCTGACTGTGGCAGTCGTCGACGACGAGGTGTTCGACCGGTTGTTCGCCGACCTGGTGGAGATCAACGACGAGGGACGGCTGATCGGCCGGGGCGGACGAACGGACATGCCGTTCACCGCAGAGGCGATCGACCGGCTTGACCCGCGGCTGTCAGCCAGTGCGCTGACCCTGCTTCGCCTCGCTTGGCGCGATCGGGAGCAACTGCTGCGCGACTGAGCCCGCTGATTGACTCGCGGTGGGACTCCACCGGTCGGCCGATGGATCGCGGCTCTGCGGGACGTGCGCGGCGCTCGCCCTGGTCGAGGTCGTGGCGTTGGGGGAGTGGTCAGCGGATCGCCGTGGTCAGCGCGCGGCGGACCAGCAGCCGGGCCAGGTGCCTGCGGTACGGGCGGCTGGCGTTGACGTCCTCGGCGGGTTCGGTGCCCTCGTCGGCGACCTCGGCGGCCTCCGCCGGATCGGCCCCGCGCGCCACCGCCTCCTCGGTGAGGCTGGCCCGCACCACGGTCGGCGCCATGTTCGCCAGCGCGACGCGCCCGTCGACCACCGCAGCGGCCACGATCGGCCAGTCGTTGTTTCGCCTGCCGAACTTCTCGTACGCCCAGCCGGCCGAGCCGGTCCGCGGCACCCGGATCTCCACCAGCATCTCGTCGAGACCCAGCACGGTCTCGAAGAAACCGGTGAAGAACTCGGTGGCCGGGACGGTCCTGGTGCCGTCCGGGCCGCGCAGCACCAGCGTGGCGTCCAGCGCGAGCACCGCGGTGGGCAGGTCGGAGGCGGGATCGCCGTGTGCCAGGCTGCCGCCCAGCGTGCCGCGGTGGCGCACCTGCGGGTCGCCGACCGTGGCCGCCACCCGGGGCAGCAGCGGCACCTCGGTGCGCAGCAGCTCCGAGGTCTCCAGGTCGCGGTGCCGGGTGCCCGCGCCGATCACCACCTCGTCGCCGTCCGGGCGGACGTAGCGCAGCTCGGCCAGCCTGCCGACGTCGACCAGCACCGCGGGCGCGGCGAGGCGCAGCTTCATCAGCGGCAGCAGCGAATGCCCGCCCGCGAGCAGCTTGGCGTCCTCGCCGTGCTCGGCGAGCTGGGCCAGCGCGGCGTCCACCGAGTCGGGCCTGACGTAGTCGAACGCGATGGGGATCATGCCGCGTGCCCGGCCCGTCCCTGCTCCGACTGGGCGGCGGCCGCGGCCAGGATCGCGCGGACGATGTTGTGGTACCCGGTGCAGCGGCACAGGTTGCCCTCGATGTCCTCCCGCACCTCCCGCTCGGTGGGGTTCGGGTTCTCGGCGAGCAGCCCCACGCCCGCCATCACCATGCCCGGTGTGCAGAACCCGCACTGCAGGCCGTGCTCGGCGCGGAACGCCTCCTGCATCGGGTGCATGCGCCCGCCGTCCACACCGGACAGTCCCTCCGCGGTGCTCACCGCGGTGCCGTCCGCCTGCGCGGCGAGCACGGTGCAGGACTTCACCGACTCGCCGTCCAGCAGCACCGTGCACGCGCCGCACGAGGAGGTGTCACAGCCGACGTTGGCGGCCCGCAGGCCGAGCACGTCACGCAGGTAGTGCACCAGCAGCAGCCGCGGCTCGACCTCGTCGGTGTGCTCCGTTCCGTTCACCGTGATCTGGACCTTCACCCGTCCGCCTTTCCACACGCGCGCTGGATCGCGGTCCACACCCGCTCCGGGGAGGCGGGCATGTCCACATGCCGGACGCCGAGCTGGGCCACCGCGTCCACCACCGCGTTCTGTACCGCAGGGGCGGAGCCGATCGTGCCCGCCTCGCCGATTCCCTTGGCGCCCAACGGGTTCAGCGGGGTCTCGGTCTCCATGTCGATCAGTTCGAAGCTCGGCAGCTCGGTGGCCGAGACGATCGGGTACGACACCAGGTTCGCC
>DASXOL010000039.1:0-4743 GCA_036494295.1 Pseudonocardiaceae bacterium | reverse complement strand
CGTCCTCGAAGTACATGAAGTAGCGGGAGTCGAAGCCCTCGATGGACTCGAAGGCCACCCGGCGCACCAGCAGGCACGATCCGGACAGCCACTCGGCGGTCCGCTCGCTGGGCGCCGCCGCGGACTGCCGGTAGGCGGTGCTCCAGCGGTTGCCGGGAAAGAACGGGCTGAGCACCGCGTGGCCGATGCCGCGACCCAGCGAGGGCAGCAACCGGGCCGACGGGTAGACCGCACCGTCCGGCTCGCGGATCAGCGGCCCCAGCGCACCCGCCCTCGGCCAGCGCTGCGCGGCCGCGAGCAGCTCGTCCAGGCTGCCGGGATGCCACTCGATGTCCGGGTTGGCCACCACCACCCAGCCCACCTCGGGGCCGAGCTCGGCGACGCCGCGGTTCACCGCGGTGCCGTAGCCGACGTTCTCGCCGATGCGCAGCAGCGACACCCCGTCGCGCTGCGCGGCCCGTTCCGGGGCGCCGTCGGTGGAGCCGTTGTCGGCCAGCACCACGTGGAACGGTCGGCTGGTCGCCTTGCCCGCCGAGTCCAGGAACGTCTCCAGCGTCTCGCCGGGCGAGTAGGTCACCGTCACCACGGCGAGGTCGTCGCCGAAACGGGGTGTGTTCACGGCGTTCGATCGTGCCAGCCGTCATCTGCCACACCCGATGCGGGTACGACGCGGCGTCAGCGGTCGCGCCGGTGCAGCGCGGCGGCCTTGGCGTAGGCCTCCCGGTGGCGGACCGCGCTGGCCGCCCAGGTGAACTCCTTCGCCCTGCGCTGCGCGGCCGCCGACAGCTCCGCCCGCCGCGCCGGGTCGTCGAGCAGGTCGACGATCGCGGCGGCGATGTCCCCGGCGCCGATGCCGCAGTACGCCACCGCGTCCCCGCCCACCTCGGGCAGCGCGAGCCGCTTGGTGGTGAGCACCGCGGCGCCCGCCGCCATCGCCTCCAGCACCGGCAGGCCGAAACCCTCGCCGAGCGACGGGTAGGCCACCAGCGCCGAACCGCCGAGGAAGCCGGACAGCTCGTCCAGCGGCAGGTAGCCGGCCCGGATCACCCGCACCCGGTGCGGCACGGCGTGCAGCGCGCGCTCCACCTGCCGGTCCCAGCCGGGCTGCCCGGCCAGCACGAGGGCGGGCGCCTCGGCGCCCGGTTGCCCGCCCCGGCGGGACAGGAGCTGGCTCGCCCTGGCGAAACCGCGGATCAGGGCGGGCACGTTCTTGCGCGGTTCGAGCGCGCCGAGGAAACCCACGTAGGGGGCACGGCCCAGGCCCAGCCTGCGCCGGACCGCGGCCACCTCGTCCGGGGACGGCGGGTGGAACCGGTCGCCCTCCACGCCGTGGTGCGCCACGTGCAGCTTGCGCTCGTCGGCACCGGCCACCCGGCGCAGCTCGCGGGCCGCCGACGAGCTGGGCACCACGCACAACGCCGCCCTGCGCGCCGAGGCCCTGGTCCAGGCGCGGAAGAAGCGCGCCTTCACCGGCGAGTGCAGCCCGGGGTCGGTGAAGAACGTCGCATCGTGCAGGGTCACCACGGTGGCGGCCGAGTTGGCCAGCGGCATCGTGTAGTGCGGGCAGTGCAGCACATCGGCCCGCAGCCGCCGGGCGACCCGCGGCAGCGTGGTCTGCTCCCAGGTGAGCCGGGCGGTCCGGGTGGCGACCTGTTCGGGCACCGGAACCACCTCGGCGTGCGGGGCGAGCTCCGCGTAGAGCGCCGCGTCGCGCTGCTGGCACAACACCGTCGGCGCGGCGCCGTCCGCGTCGAGCGCGGCCACCAGGCAGTCCACGTAGCGGCCCACCCCACCGCGGTCAGCGGGCACCGCCGTAGCGTCGAGCAGCACCCGTGGCTCGGTGAACACGGAGAGAGCTTACGATGCGACGCACAGTCACAGTGCGTCTGGAGCGCTGCTCCAACCCGTCGCGTGACCCCCCTCGGTGTTCTTCCTGCGGTAGAGGTCGATGTGCACCGCCCAGACCCGGCGCGCGGTGCGCTCCCAGGTGAACCGCTGCGCACGGCGCCTGCCCGCGGCGACCATCGCCTCCGCCTTCGCCGGGTCGGACACCACGGTACGCAACGCGGCGGCCAGCGCCGCCGGGTCGCCTCGCCGCACCGTCATGCCCGCGCCGCCCGCGACCTCGACCAGTGCGGGTGCGTCGGAGTGCACCACGGGGATCCCGGCGGCCATCGCCTCCAGCACCGGCAGGCCGAAACCCTCGGCCTGGCTCGGCGCGGCCAGCACCGCCGCGCCGTGCAGCACCACGGCCAGTTCCGCGTCGCTCACCCGGCCCAGTACCCGCACCCGGTCCGGCGCCAAGCCGGCCGCGCGCGCGGCCGCGGCCGGGTCGACCCCGCCCCAGCCGGGCTGGCCGGCGAGCAGCAGCGGCAGATCCGGCGCGTTCGGCGTGGCCAGCGCGGCCAGCAGGGTGTCGATCCCCTTGCGCGGTTCCAGGGTGCCCACCGCCAGCAGGTAGCGACGGGGCAGGTTCATCCGGGCGGCGATGCGGGCCGCCGACGCCTGCTCGGGTCGCCGCGCCACCGCCGGGCTCACCCCCTCGCCCACCACGTGCAGCCGGGCCTGGCAGGGGACGTGCTGCGGCAGGTCGTGCGCCACCGCCTCGGTGGGCACCACCAGGGCGTCGGCGCGGCGTGCCGCCCGCCCGATCATCCGCCGGTGCCAGCCGACGCCTCGCCTGGTGAGCCCGTCGGGATGGGTCCAGGGCACCGTGTCGTGCACCGTGACCACCAGGTCCCGGCCGCGGCGCGGTCCCGGCGGGGCCAGCGGGGTGGGCGCGTGCACGGTGTCTCCGCCGGGCCAGAGCGGCACCCCGGTGTCCCAGGCGGCGATGAGCGCCTGGCGGGGCAGCGGCAGCAGGCGCGGTCCTTCGACGCCGGGGATCATCGCGCGGGTGGGGTCGGCGTGCCGGGCCACCGCGCTGCCCACGGTCCAGCCGGCGGGAGCGGTCGCCGCCAGGGCCGCGGTGAGCTCGCGCGAATACCGCCCGGTGCCGCCGGGCACCGGCGCGAGGACCTGCTCCAGCAGCACGACCAGCTTCGGCACGCCGGGAGTGTGGCACGCCACGATCGCGCGCCGACCCGGGTGACGGCGCGGGCACGGGGAGCTGCGCCGCGTACCGTCACGCCCCGTGACACCAGCCCCCCGCACCACCGTGGTGGTCGTGACCTGGCGGGGACGCGGACTCGTCGGCCGCTGTCTCACGGCACTGTCGGCGCAGAGCCGCGCGCACCGGCTGCTGGTGATCGACAACGCCTCCGCCGACGGCACCGCTGACGAGCTGGCCGCGCATCCGCTGCGCCCCCGGGTGCTGCGGATGCGCCGCAACACCGGTTACGCCGGTGCCCTCGCGGCGGCCTTGCCGCAGGTCAAGACACCGTTCATGGCGTGGCTCAACGACGACGCCGAGCCCGAGCCCGGCTGGCTCAACGCGCTGGAGGAAGCGCTGGACGCCGACGCCACCGTGGCCGCGGCAGCGTCGGTACTGGTCGACGGGAGCGGCGAGGTGACCTCGACCGGGGTCGAGCTGACCTCGATCGGGTACGGCCGGGACACCAGGGGCGTGTTGCCGTTCGGCTTCTGCGGCGGCGCCGCGCTGCTGCGGACCGACGCGCTGCGCACGGCGGGCGGCGTGCCCGGCTCGCTGTTCTGCTACTACGAGGACACCGACACGTCCTGGCGGTTCCGGCTGGCCGGTTATCGCGTGCAGGCGGTGCCGACCGCCCGGGTCCGGCACGACGGCGGCGCGTCCTCGGGCCACGGCACACCCGCCTTCCACCGCTGGAACGAGCGCAACCGCCTGCTGGTGCTGCTGCGTTGCGCTCCGGGCGCGGTGGCGTTGAGAGAACTTGCCCGCTTCGGTGCGCTCACCCTGGCGCTGCCGTTTCGGCGGGAGCGGCCGGATGCGCCCAACTTCGCGCTGGGCCTGCGGCTGCGGGTGCTGGCCGAGGTCGGCGTCCGCCTGCCCGGTGCGCTCCTCGGCCGGTACCGGATCGGCAGGCAAGCCGCGGTCGACCGCTCGACGATCTGGTCCGCATGGGCGGGCCGTCCCCCGTCGAATTAGCGTGGCTGACCTTTCCGCATTCAAATCCGGTCCCGCATGTGCGGCCTATGCCCGCCGGCCACCCACGCCCACCCGGGGCGATCACCCCCCGCGACACGAGCGCCGCACAGCTGCACTCAGGCCCCGCTCCACGCCACTATAGAGCGGCGCATTCACCACCAAGACCACCCGGATTTCGACCCCACCGACCGCGACGCCACCTCGCCCGCGCCTGGGCGCGATTCCCCGGACCCTCACCCCCCCGACTCCGCCGACGAACTCGCCCCGCGTGCTCACCCTGCCCAGCCAGCACGACACCGCAACCCGATCTCCGCGCTGGTTACAACCTGCTCCGAGAACTATCGGGTGGCATCTTCAAATGGCAGTCCGCGAAGGCGAGCGTTATAGATGGGTGCCTTTTCCTCTGGTCGAAGCTGGCCGACGATACGGTAGCCCCAATTCTGATATGCGGTCTCTGCTGCTGTTGCTTCGGGGCGAGAGAGTAATGTCACTCGTTCTTCGGGTCGGTTCATTAGTAGTCTACGGTGTAGCGTGCTGGCGATACCCTTCCGTCGATATTCGGCTTTGACAACTAGCTCGATGATGGCAAACGTTCGACCTTCATATTGCCGCGCCGTGTCATCGGACGGGCTGCTCACAAGACCTTTCCACCAATTGGTATCCTGACGAAGGGAATG
>DASXOL010000038.1:0-4011 GCA_036494295.1 Pseudonocardiaceae bacterium | reverse complement strand
ACCTCGCTGAGCGCGGCGGGGGGACGGCGGCCGTCACACCCGGCGTTCCGCACACCCGGCGCAGCCGCGCTGTTCACCTGACCCGGCACAGCCGCGCTGTTCACCTGACGCGGCTCAGCCGCGCTGTTCACATGACGCGGCTCAGCCACGCTGGCGGGTCGATGATCTCGGCGCGGGTGGGCAGCGTCTCCGGCGAGGACCACACCTTATTGAACCCGGTCATCCCGACCTCGCCCACCACGTGCCTGGTGAAAGCGGCGCCTTCCGCGTACTGCCGCAGCTTGGCGTCGACGCCGAGCAGCGCGCGCAGGATCCGCTCGACGAGTCCGCCGCCCTGGCGCCGTGCGGTGAACCGCTGCCGGATCAGCCGCACCGAGGGCACCACCGCGGGCCCCACCGCGTCCATCACGTGGTCGGCGTGCCCCTCCAGCAGCGTGGCCAGGGCGAGCAGGCGGTCCAGCACGGCACGCTGTTCCGGCGACTGCAGCAGGCTGAGCAGGGCCAGCGCGTCCCGGTTGTCGCCGCTGCGTGCGCCGCGCAGCGCGCTGGGGAGCCTGCCGACCATCCCGGCCATGGTCTCCGCGTCCCCGGTGGCGCTGACGAACGAGCGCACCTGGCCCGCGAAGTGCTCGCGCAGCCAGGGGACCGCGTTGAACTGCAGCCGGTGGGTGGCCTCGTGCAGGCACACCCACAGCCGGAAGTCCTCCTCGGGCACGTCCAGCGCCCGCTGCACGCTGACCACGTTGGGGGCGACCAGCAACAGGTGCCCCGGCGACGAGGAGGACCCGCCGAACGGGTCGTACTGCCCGAGCACCCGCGAGCCGAGGAACGCCAGCGCGACCCCTACCTGCACCCCGGCCGTGCCGGAGAGCAGGCGCCTGCCGATGCCCCCAGGCGTGCGGTGGTCGGCGAGCAGCAGGCGCAGGCCGTCGGTCGCCGCCTCGACCCAGCCTGGACGGTCGACGACCACCGCCGGTTGCGGCGGTCGTCCGTCGTCCAGCCCGGTCAGCTCCCGGACGTGCGCCTCCGCGGTGATCGCCTGGTCCCGCAGGCGGCGCACGGCCCGTGCGGCCTCCTCAGCGGGGACCGACGGTCCCGCGGGCAGCAGACGCTGCGCGGTGGCCGCCGCGACACCCCAGTCGATCGGGGAAGCGGCGGCGTCCGATTCGACGGTGCGAGACAATGTGGGAAGTCCCATAACCCAAGACGGTACGCAACTAACGACAACCGCAGGGCCGCAGCGCCGCGGCAAGCGTGTCCAGGCGGGGCCGGACGTCGGCCGGATTGGGCCCGTTGGACAGCAGCGCGAACACCAGCACGCGGCCGTCGGCGTCCAGCACGGTGCCTGCCAGGCTGCTCACGCCGGTCAAGGTGCCGGTCTTGGCGCGCACCCAGCCCCGGCCCTCGGCCGACGAACCCTCGTAGCGGTCGGCCAGCGTGCCGGTACCGCCCGCGACCGGCAGCCCGCCCAGCAGCGGCCGCAGCTCGACGGTCCGTTGCCGCGAGGTGTCCGGGCCAGCCGCCGCGCTCAGCAGCTCGGTGAGCAGCTCCGCGGAGACCGCGTCGTTCACCGACAGGCCGCTGCCGTCCACCATGGTGGTGCCGCCCGCATGGAAGCCGTGCTGGCGCAGCACGCTCAGCACCGCCGACGACGCGCCGGAGAACGACGGCGGCGCGCCGGTCGCGATGGCCACCTGACGGGCCAGCGCCTCGGCGAGCACGTTGTCGGAGATGTTCAGCAGATTGGTGACCAGCTCCTCGACCGACGCCGAGGAGACATCCCCCAGCACCCGAGCTCCCGGTGGCGCGGTGCCGACCGCGACGCTGCCGGGATCGGCGCCGAGCCTGCGGGCGAGCTCCGCCGCCGCGGCGCTCGCCGGGTGGGCGGCACGCGGGGAGTCGACCTGGCGGGGATCGGCGCGACCGCCGTCGAGCATCACCGGCTCGATCGGTGCGAAGTCGCCGCCCGCCACGTCGCCGGGCGACCACCCCGGCGCGAAGGCGTCACCGGAGTAGCGGCTCACGTCCACCAGGACCTGCCGGACGGGAACCGGCGAGGCCGCGCGCACCTGGGCGACCAGGTCGTCGAGCCGGGCGGCCCCCGGATAGACGGACTCGACGCCGGCGGGCTCCGAGGACAGCGTCGGGTCGCCACCGCCCACCAGCACGACGGTGCCCGGCTGGGCACCGGCCACCACCTTGGTGTGGAACGTGGCGTTGTGGTCCAGCGTGAGCAGCGCGGCCGAAACGGTCAGCAGCTTGGCGGTGGAGCCGGGGGTCAGCGCGGTCGACGGGCTGCGCTGCCAGAGCACGGTGCCGGCGTCCGGGTCCACCACCCGCCCGGACAGCGTCCCGAAGCCGCCCTTGTCGGCCAGCGGATCGAGCACTGCGGCGATCCCGGCCGCGGTCGGTGCGGGGCCGTCGGTGGCGGCCGGGCGCACCGCGAGCCGGGGCACCACCGGTGGCGGCGGCGGTGCGATGGCAGGCGCGCCGATACCGGCGGCACGCAGGCCGGCGACGATCGCCGGGGTGCCCAGGCCGACTCCGGCGCCCAGTGCCACGGCCACCAGCAGGGCGGTGCCGATCACCGCGATGCGCTTGCCGCGACGAGCGGGCAGGTGCAACGTGTCGCCGATCCGGCGACCGAGACCCGGCAACGCTGCCTCCCTGGGAACCGCCCATTGCGCGTGGACCCCGCCACCCTAGGACGCACCGTGACGGGCCGGCGGCGCCGGGTGGCATCAGGAGGGACGGTGTTCCCTGGGAGCTCTGTTTCCTACGAGCTCTGTGGCTCGCCGGTGGACAGCGCGTCGCCCCCGGTCAGCGTCTCCAGCAGGCCGCAGATCGACAGCACCCGGCGCACCAGCTGCTGCGGGTTCTCCACGGTGAGCACCACACCGAGCGCCTTGGCCCGCTTGTACATGTCGACCAGCACGAACACGCCGGTCGAGTCGAGCAGCGTCACCTCGGAGAGATCCACCCGGATCCGCTGCGGCTCGTCGCTGAGCGCGTCCTGGATGGCCTGGCGCAGGTCCGGTGCGGTGCACAGGTCGACCTCGCCGGCCACCGCCACCACCGCGACGGACGGCGAGTCGGCTCGCTGCACGATGACCTCCACGTCGAAGTCCACGGCGGCTCAGCCCGCGCTCGCCAGTGAGTTCTGCCGGACGTCCTCCAGCCGGGTGCGGGCCGCCGCGACCGCGGCATCCGCCCCCTCGGCGCCGGAGGCGGACCGCAACGCGCCGAGTGCTTCGTCGATCGCGGAACGCAGGGCGTGCGCCTCGGCCTCCCAGGCACTGGCCGCCTCGGCCTGCTCGGCCAGTTCGGCGCTGGTGCGCCACAGGTCGACGAACACCAACACCTTCGCCCGCAGCATCCACGGGTCGAACGGCCTGGTGATGTAGTCCACCGCGCCGGCCTCGTAGCTGCGCAGCGCGAGGTGCGGGTCGTAGTCGACCGCGGTGAGGAAGACGATCGGGATGTGCCGGGTGCGCTCCCGCTGCTTGATGTGGCCCGCGGTCTCGAAACCGTCCATCCCCGGCATGTGCGCGTCGAGCAGCAGCACCGCGAAGTCGTCGATCAACAGCTGTTTCAGCGCGTCCTCACCGCTGGTCACGGTCACCGGCTCCACCGGAAGACCCTGCATGATGGCCTCCAGAGCGAGCAGGTTGTCCCTGCGGTCGTCGACGATCAGCACTTTTGCGGTCTGCGGCACGAATCAAGCCTCCGAATCGACGACACGGTAGCGCCCCAGCCAGGTGGACATCGCTTCGAGCAACTCGTCCAGGTCCACCGGCTTCGTAATGTAGTCGGTGGCGCCGGCGCGCATCGCCTTGACGACGATCTCCGACTCATCGAGCGCCGAGCACATGACGACCGGCGCCTTGCCGCCGCCGGCGCGATACTGCCGCAGCGTCTCGACGCCGTCGAGCTCCGGCATGATGACGTCGAGAATGACGACGTCGGGCGCCGGCTGCCGCGACAGTCGTTGCAAGGCCTCGCGCCCGCCGG
>DASXOL010000037.1:0-6450 GCA_036494295.1 Pseudonocardiaceae bacterium | reverse complement strand
CGGGTGCTCGCCGCGCTCGACGTGGGCATCGCGCCGCCGCGGTCGGTGCGCCGGACCGGCGTCGCACCCCGCACGGTGCGGGTCGGCTCGGTGCTCGCCGAGCTGCCCGCGGTGGTCACGCAGGAGGTGGCCGAGGTCGGCGACGGCCGCGTCGCGGTGCTGGCGCCCGCCGCGCAGGTGGACTCGCTGGTCGAGGCCGGCATCCCCGGCGTCCCCGGCGTCGTGGGGGCGGGCGACATCGACGCGCAGGTGACGGTGCTCAGCGTGGCCCAGGCCAAGGGCCTGGAGTTCGACGCCGTGGTGCTGGTCGACCCGGCCGCGATGCTGGCCGAGTCGCCGCGCGGGCGCAACGACCTCTACGTCGCGCTCACCCGCGCCACCCAGCGCCTCACCATCGTCCACCCCGGCGACCTGCCGGACGTGCTGAAGGCCTCCTGACACCTCGTCGCCGGTACTTCCGACATTCGCGTGATGCCGGGCCGTCGGCGCAGGATGCGATCTGACGGTTCCGTAGCTGCGGAACACCATACGATTTTTGCTTCCCGCCGCCCGAAAACGCCGCCGGTGCGGCGCGCACCGGATATCCGGCCCAGGGCCAGGGCGTATTCTGGTTGACTGGTTCTCGTCACGTCTCCGTATTACTCGACGAATCCAAATCGGGATTCCCCCATAATAGCGACGTCACCCCGGCACCGCGAAACGCCTTACCGAATGGCCTATCAGCCGCCGTGATGAGATGTGCTCCGCATGGAGGTTTCCACTGCTTCACTTTGCCTATCTAATGATTCTCGTAGATCGCGATCGGGCCGGGCTTGACACATTTCGATGGCGACCCTTGGCGCAACCGACGATCCGACGGCGAACGGTGCCGACATGATTCCTCCAGGCCACCACTCCACCCGGGGCGGCGCACGTGTCCGGCTGGTCGTGCGGTGGCCGGTGCCCAGCGGGTGGCGGCCGGGAATTCGGCATACGGCGCGGGAACCCGGGCGACCGGTCAGCAGGGAAAGGGACCCGGATGCACGATCAGTGGGCTGCGACGCAGCACCTGCACGTGGTGGTGGTGCGCGACGGACGCCATCCGATCGCACTGTTGGTGATGGTCGCCTCCCTGCTGTCCGGACTACTGGGGCTCCTGCTTGCTCCTGATCCGGCCGCGTCACTCATCGATCGCTATGTCCCGGAGCCGTGGGAGACCATGTACAACCTGTCCCTGGTATTTTCCAGTGCTACCGTGCTGACCGGTGTCTGGCTCCCCCGTCTTCGGGATCGGCTCATGGTGGAGCAGATTGGATTGTGGTTCCTGTCCGGTGCGCTGCTGGCCTATCCGACGATCGTCTGGGTGTTCTATTCGCACCGGTTGGGCCTGGGCAGCATGATCTCACTGCTGTGCGGGATCGGCTGCCTGGGCAGAGTCATCGAAATAGTCGGCGAGCTGCGGATGTCGCAGCCGAACAAGGTGAGATCGTGATACGCACGCTTCTTGCCGTGAACACCGGGTCGGCCACCTTGAGCGCGATGCTGGCAGTGGTAGCCGCCTGCTCCGGCGGTGGTCTCGCCGCGGTGATCCAGTGGCTCGCCAAGCGCGGCAAGTCCAGCGCCGAGGAGATCGAGATCTGGACTCGGTCGTCGCTGGCCCGGCTCCGCGGCATGCACGAGGAGATGACGTTGCTCGAGAGGCGGCTGCGGGACCTCAACGCCGAGCTCGAGCGGGAGCGGACGAGCCGGGTGGACTGTGCGGTCCAGCTTCGGCGGGCCAGGGACCTGCTCGCGGCCAACGGCATCCCGATGGACTCCTAGGAGCCCCCATCAGCGCCCCGCGAGCGCTGTTCCGGGCTCGATCGGTAGCCTCAGCGCCGATGCCTGAGACCGTCCAACGCACGCTGACCGGCTGGGGGCGCACCGCGGCCACCCAGGCGCGGGTGCTGGTCAACCCGACCGTGCAGACCATCCAACAAGCGGTGCGCGGCGCCGGCAGGCGCGGCGTCATCGCCCGCGGGCTGGGCCGCTCCTACGGCGACCCGGCGCAGAACGCGGGCGGACTCGTCGTCGACATGACCGGGCTGGACCAGATCCACTCCATCGACGCCGAGTCCGGTCTCGCCGTGGTCGACGCCGGGGTGAGCCTGGACGCCCTCATGCGTGCGGGCCTGCCGCGCGGCCTGTGGGTCCCGGTGCTGCCCGGCACCCGCCAGGTCACCGTGGGCGGGGCGATCGCGGCCGACATCCACGGCAAGAACCACCACACGGCGGGCAGCTTCGGCAACCACGTCCGCTCGATCGACCTGGTCACCGCCGACGGCGCGGTCAGCACCCTCACCCCGGACGAGGAGCTGTTCTGGGCGACGGTCGGCGGGATGGGCCTCACCGGCATCGTCGTGCGCGCCACGGTGGCGCTCAAGCACGTCGAATCGGCGTACTTCGTCGTCGACACCGACCGCACCGCCAATCTCGACGAGCTGATGACGCTGCTCACCGACGGCTCGGACGACACCTACGACTACTCCGCGGCCTGGTTCGACGCGGTCTCCACCGGGTCGAAGCTGGGCCGCGCGGCCCTCACCCGCGGCTCGCTGGCCCGCCGCGACGAGCTGCCCGAGAAGCTGCGCGCCGACCCGCTGGCCTTCGAGGCGCCGCAACTGCTCACCGCGCCGGACGTCTTCCCCAACGGCCTGGCCAACCGCGCGATCTTCGGCCTGGCCAGCGAGGCCTGGTACCGCAAGACGCCCAAGCGCCGCCGCGGCGAGGTGCAGAACCTCACCGCCTTCTACCACCCGCTGGACATGGTCGGCGAGTGGAACCGGGCGTACGGCTCCCGCGGCTTCCTGCAGTACCAGTTCGTGGTGCCGTTCGGCGCGGAGACCACCTTCCGCGGCATCGTCGAGCAGATCGCCGGCTCCGGGCACGTGTCGTTCCTCAACGTGCTCAAGCGCTTCGGCGAGGCCAGCAGGGCGCCGCTGTCGTTCCCCCAGCCCGGCTGGACCATCACCGTGGACTTCCCGATCCGCCGCGGCCTCTCGGCGTTCTGCGACCGCCTCGACGAGCAGGTGCTCGACGCGGGCGGGCGGCTCTACCTCGCCAAGGAGTCCAGGACCACCGCGGCCATGTTGCACCGCATGTACCCGCGGCTCGACGAGTGGCGCAAGCTGCGCGCGGCCGCCGACCCGGACGGCGTTTTCGCCTCCGACCTCTCCAGAAGGCTCGAGCTGTAATCACGAAGGACGTGCTGTAAGTGTTCGACGCCGTCGGTAACCCCCAGTCCCTGCTGCTGCTCGGCGGCACCTCGGAGGTCGCGCCGGCCACCGCGGAGGCGGCCCCGATGTCGGTGACCCCGGAGCAGGTGGCCGAGGTGATCGTGGACACCGTGGCCAAGGGCCGCGAGCAGGCCTGGGCGCCGGCCCAGATGCGCTTCGTGATGTCGGTGTTGCGGCGCCTCCCGCGGCCGGTCTTCCGCCGCCTCCCGGTCTGAACCCCGCCGGGTCAGTGCCGTGGCCTCTGCACCCGCGGTCGATCCCGGGCCGGTCGAGGAGGTCGGCTGGGTGACCGGCGAGGACTCGCCCAACCGGACCGGGAGCCGGTTCGCCCTGCACGCCACCGATCTCGGCATCTGCTGGGACGACGGCGGCGGCGGACTGCTGGTGGCCTTCGGGGACAGCTACGGCCACGGCTGGGGCGGGCACGGCCCCGGCCCCAAGGACGCCGACTGGCGGTGCAACCTGCTGGCCAGGGCCGCGCTGGGGACCCCCATCGGCACCCTGGATCTCAAGTCGGTGATCGAGGACGTCCCCGGCCACGCCGCGCAGGTGCTGCCACACGACCCGCTGGTGCCGGAGGAGACCGTGCTCCCGACGTCGGGGATCGCCGTGGCGGGCACCCAGTACATGCACTACATGTCGGTCCGCAGCTGGCACGGTCCGGGCCGCTGGCGCACCAACTACGGCGCGATCGCCTACTCCACCGACAACGCCGAGACCTGGCGCACCGACGGCCCGCGCTGGCCGAACCGTCCGGCGCGGCTGTGGCGGGGCGGCGGGGCGGCCTTCCAGCTCGGCTCCTTCGTCCCCGGCGCCGACGGCGAGCACATCCTGCTCTTCGGCACCCCGAACGGCCGCTTCGGCCCGGCCCGGCTGGCCAGGGTGCCCGCCGATGCCCTGCTCGACCAGGACGCGTGGCGGTACTGGACCGGCGACGAGTGGGTGCCCCAGGCGCACCGCGCCGCGCCGGTGATCCCGGCACCGGTGGCCGAGCTGTCCGTCCTGCGTCACCAGCCCAGCGGCCGCTGGCTGGCATTGACTCTCGACGAGCACCTCGCGGCGATCGTGCTGCGCAGCGCCGAGGCGCCCACCGGGCCGTGGAGCCCGCCGCTGCCGGTGGTGTACGGCACCGACTACCCCGGCCTCTACGGCGGTCACCTGCTGCCCTGCAGCGCCACCGACGAGCAGCTCTACTTCACCATGAGCCAGTGGGGCCCGTACAACGTGCGCCTGATGCGCACCCGTCTCGCGTTCTGAGCCGCGCCCGCCTCGGGGCGCGGCTCAGAGGTAGACGGCGGCGATCAGGGTGAGCACCAGCATGGCGCCGAGTACCTGGAGTACACGGTCGCCGAGCGCGATCTCCTCGGGCTCCCCGCCGTTGCCGCCGTCCACGTCCACGGCGTAGCGCAGCACGGCCACCACGAACGGCACGATGGAGATCACCGGCCACCGGGAATGGTTCACCTGCGTCAGCTGGAACGCCCACAGGCAGTACGTGGTGATCAGCACGGTGGCCGAGAGGGTCCACACGAAACGCAGGTACGAGGGCGTGTAGCTCTCCAGCGACTTGCGGATCTTCGCCCCGGTCCGCTCGGCGAGCCGGATCTCGGCGTAGCGCTTGCCCGCCACCATGAAGAGCGAGCCGAACGCGGCGACCAGCAGGAACCACTGCGACAGCTCGATCTGCGCCGCGGCGCCACCGGCGATGGCCCGGAGCAGGAAGCCGGAGGCGACGATGCAGATGTCCACCACGGGCTGGTGCTTGAGCCACAGGCAGTACGCGACCTGCACCGCGATGTAGACCACGGTGACGAGGGCCAGGCCGGTGGAGGCCAGCAGCGACACCCCGATCGACACCGCGAACAGCACCACCGCGGCGACCAGCGCCACGGTCGGCGACACGATCCCGGCGGCGATCGGCCGGTTCCGCTTGGTCGGGTGCGCCCGGTCCGCCTCGACGTCCTTGACGTCGTTGACCAGGTAGACCCCGGACGCGGCGAGGGAGAAGGCGACGAACGCGATGGCGACGGAGATCAGCACATGGGGGGAGAAGATGTCGCCGCTGGCGAACGGCGCGGCCAGCACCAGGACGTTCTTCACCCACTGCTTGGGCCGCATGGTGCGCAGCAGCCCGCCCAGTGCGCTGCCGCGCCGCTCCGGGGTTCCCGCTTCACGCGGAGCGGTGGTCGTCATCGCCGTCCCTTCCGGGAGCTCGCCGAGGTGGAACCGCTGCCCAGCCGCCGCCGCACCAGTGCCCCGATGGCGCCCCCGAGCGCCGAGCCCAGCAGCACGTCAGACGGATAGTGCACGCCCAGTACCAGCCTGCTGACCAGCATGGGCGGCACCAGCACCGGAGTGAGCGGCCGCCGAAGCAGGCCACCGTAGAGGACGGCGGCGGTGGTGGTCGAGGTCGCGTGCGAGGACGGGAAGGACAGCCTGCTCGGCGTACCCACCAGGACCTGCACCGACGGGTCGGTGGGGCGGTGCCTGCGCACCACGCGCTTCACCGCGATGGACGTACCGTGCGCCGCGGCCACCGCGGCCGCGGAGACGAGCCAGTCGCGCCTGCGGCGGCGGTCGACCAGCGCGCCCAGCGCGCCGATCGCCAGCCAGCCCAGCGCGTGCTCGCCGAAGTGGGACATCCCGCGGGCGGCGGACACCGCGCGGGGATGGGCGACGCGACGCTGGACCGCGGCCAGCAGCGCGACCTCCCGGCGGTCGGTGGCGGGACCTCGTCTGAGCATCAGGCCGTGCACCTCGTCTGTCCTGGGCCGGTCAGCCCTGGGTCGGTCGGCGGGGTCACGCGTCGAACACCCGCTTCCAGCCCTTCCGGCTGGTGAGGTGGCCGGCGGCGGCGCGGTAGCGCCTGCGCATCGCCGGGAACTCCTTGGCGAGTTCGCGGTGCAACTGGATCGAGCGGCTCAGCATCGACCGGAACGCCTGCGGATCACGCTTGCGGTAGGTGACGCCGCGCCCGTCCGCGGTGGAGACGGTGACGCCGTCCATCCCGGAGAGCACGAACCAGCGGGCGTCGCCTCGGGTGAGCCCGAGCTGCGGGCGCTCGTGCGCCTTCGGGTCCACCGGGCGGAGCTGGTGCGCCAGGCGCTTGAGCAGCGTGGCGCCGATGGTGACGTACTTGGTCGGCGGGGTGAGCAGGCGCTCGACGTCGAGCCGTCCACCGGTGGGCAGCGGCAGG
>DASXOL010000036.1:0-2386 GCA_036494295.1 Pseudonocardiaceae bacterium | reverse complement strand
GTGTTCGCGGCGCACGTTCGCCCACCCGGAGAGCTGCGAGACGTCGCTGCCCTCCTTCTCGCTCACCAGCCGGTCCCAGGCGGCGAGCAGCTCCGCACCGGGCCGGGCCGGGCACAGCACCCGGACCGCGGCCGGGTCGTCGACACGGCCCGACGCGGAGGCGAGCTGATGGGTCATGGCTCTGAAACTAGATACCGGATGGTTATCGCCGGCCCCGGCGACGGTTAGCGCTCGGCAAAATCCGGCAGCCGGACGGCGCGGAGCGCGGGGTGGCGTGCTGTGCTGAGCCTGTGCGGTCCTCGCGGGCCGCGCAGGCCGAAGCGCGGAGAGGGGAAGGAGCTCGTGCGGACCAGAATCGTCGGTCTCGCCGTGCTTGCCTCTGTGCTGGCCATCACCCTGTTCGGGATACCGCTGGCGGTCGCGGTCGCCCAGTACGCGGTGCAGAACGAGCGGAACAACCTGACCGGCCTGGCCAACGCGACCGCGCTGGCCGTGTCGGCGGACGTGCTGCGCGGCAAGATGCCGACCGACGTGCCGGACCCGTTCGGTCAGACCGATGTGGCGGTCTACGTGGTCGACGGCGCGCACCTGCTGCGCATCTTCGGTGACGGCCCTTCGGGCGGGGACCCGGCGGTGTTCCAGGCGCTGGACGGCGCCACCGGCACGAATTCGGATGCCGCCGACCTGGTGGTGGCCGTGCCCGTGACCCATCAGGGCGAGGTGCTCGGGGCGGTGCGCGCGAGCACTCCGCTCGGCGTGGTGCAGCGCCAGATCACCTACGTCTGGCTGGGCATGCTCGCGCTGGCCGGACTTGCCGTCGGCGCGGTCTGGCTGATCGCCAGGCGGCAGGCGCGCAAGCTCGCGCAGCCGCTGGAGGAGCTTTCCGTCGCGGCGCGCCGGCTCGGCGACGGCGATTTCAGCGTGCGCACCTCGGCGGCCGGGGTGCCGGAGATCGACTCGGTGGGCGCCGCGCTGAACAGCACCGCGGGCCGGCTCGACGACATGCTCGCCAGGGAGCGGGCGTTCTCCGCCGACGCCTCACATCAGCTGCGCACCCCGCTCACCGGGCTGCGGCTGCGCCTCGAAGCCGCGCTGGACACCCCCGGGCAGGATCTCCGCCAGGCCATCGACTCGGCCATCGGCTCCACGGACCGGCTGGAACACACCATCGAGGAGCTGATCGCGCTGGCCAGGGACACCCGCAGGACCGACACCGCGCCGCTGGACCTGCCCGGCCTGGTCGACGAGATCAAGAACGGCTGGCACGACCGGCTCGCCGGCCAGGAACGCGAGCTGCGGATGGCGATCGACCCGCAGGCCCCGACAGCGCACGCGTCCACCAGCGCGGTACGCCAGGTGCTCACCGTGCTGCTGGACAACGCCGCGACGCACGGCTCGGGGACGGTCACGGTGACGGTCCGGGACGCCGCCGACGCGCTGGCCTTCGACGTCTCCGACGAGGGCGAGGGCATCGTGACGCCGGAACCCGAGCTGTTCACCCGGCGTTCGGGGTCCGCCGAGGGGCACGGGATCGGGCTCGCGCTGGCCCGCAGCCTCGCCGAGGCCGAGGGCGGCAGACTGCGCCTGACCCGGCCGGCGCCGCCGACCTTCACACTGCTGGTGCCTGCACAGCGCTGATCCCGCCAGGCGTACGGTGACCCGGTGAGTCCAGGCTCGCTCCGGGTAACCGCGGCCACATCCCCACGACGCCAGGGGCCGATCCACCTGCCCGCCTCCGGCGTGGCCGGGCTGGCCGCCCTCGCCGCGCTGCTCGCGGGCTGCGGCATCGCGGGACCGTCCCCGGGTTCGCACGCCATTCCGGCCGCCCCGGCCGACGTGACCTCCATCGATCCGTGCACCCTGCTCAACCTGCAACAGCAGAGCGAGCTGGGCGGCGTCAACGTGGCGCAACCGGGCCGGGCGGACCCGCCGGACACCGCCTGCGTCTACCTCCACGAAGGCGCCCCCCGATGGGCGATCACCCTCACCGTGGGGCCGGACCGCGGGTCGAAGAGCGGAGTGTCGACAGCGGTCGCCCGGCCCGAAGAGATCAACGTGGACGGTTTCCCGGCAACCCGGCAGAACCTTCCGGACGGTTGCATCGTGGAGGTGGAGACCGGCAGGGCAGCGGGTTTCGCGGTCCGCGCGACCGGTCCGCCGTCCGCGACCGCCTGCCCGCTCGCCACCCATGCCGCGGAACTGGCCGCCACGACGGTCCGCCGACGACAATGAAGGCATTCGGGTTGCGGGAAGGGAGCCGGAGATTCCGCCACTGACCTGGGACACCGCGCTGACGACCTGGATTGCGGCGCCGATCGCCGACGCCCTCGCCGCGGTGCTGCTCGCGGGATACCTGTGGGCGGTGTTCCGGCTGTCCAGGACCGGA
>DASXOL010000035.1:0-6175 GCA_036494295.1 Pseudonocardiaceae bacterium | reverse complement strand
CAGTTCCTCCCCGCTGCCCGCATCCCAGATCCGCGCGGTGCCGTCGTCGCTCGCCGTGGCCAGGCGGTCACCGTCCGGGCTGAACGCCACGCCCTCCATGCCGCGGCGCCAGGCCTTGGTTCCCAGCGTCAGCAGCTCCTGCCCGGTGGCGGTGTCCCAGATCTGCGCCACGTTCTTGTTGCTCGCGGTGGCCAGCCGGGCGCCATCGGGGCTGAAGGCGACCGCGCTCAGCTCCATCCGGGAATGCACGATCAGCCCGGCCTCGGGCTGGCGGGCGATGCGCGGCAGCTCAGGCGGCGGCGGGACCGGGTCCGCGACCGCATCCCCGGCCTGCTCCGCCTGATCCGCCTGGTCCGCCTGGTCCGCGCTGTCCCGGCGACGGCGGGCGTCCGCCAAGAGGTCGCGGACGTCGAGGTAGGCCGGGTCGGCCTCGGCCAGCGCGGCGAACCCCGCGACGGCCTGCTCCCATTCCCCGGTATCGAGGGCGGCGCGGGTCTGGGCGTAACGGGTGGCCAGATCCTGCTCACGGCTCGCCTGTTCCAGCTTGGCACCGGCGTCCGGATGATCGGGATCGAGCGCGAGGACCTTGTGCAGCAACGCGATGGCCTGGTCCCACTGCTCGGCCCAGAAGGCGGCGAGTGCCTCGTCGTAGCGGGACTCCACCTCGGGCCGACCGGCCCGGGTGCCCGCCGGTTGCGCCCCGGACCGGTCAGGGCCGGCGGCACCGGTGAAGACGAGCCCTTCGGGATTGCGCAGGTACAGCGCCGGGGTGGCCCATTCCAGGGTGTCCCGCTTGGCCAGCCGCACCGCCCGCCGGGCGCGCATCACTCCGGTGTCCACCGGGACGAACCTGGCCACATTGTGGTACAGCGTCTCGGCGAACACGATCGCCGCCGGGTCGGTGATGTCGAACTGCATCGCCACCACCGCCGGGACGCCGCCGCGCACCAGCTTCCCGGCCGCGGCGGAGAACGCCTCCGAAGCACCACCGGGCCCGGTGTCGCGGGCATTGAGCACGACCAGCCGCAGCGTGTCGTGGTCGGCGAGCAGCCGGGTGAGGTCGTCGGCACCGGCCAGGTGGTCGCGGCCCGCGTCGTGGGTCAACGCCACGTGGGTCAACGCCACGGTGCGCTGGTCGGCGACCGGCTCGCCTCCGCCGTAGCCGACGAAGTGGAACGCGTGCCACGGCCCCCGGTCCAGGGCTTCCTGTAGGTCGCTAACGGTGCGCCCGGCCGCCCACTCCAGCTCCACCAGCCCCTCGCGCCGCACGGCCGCCAGCGCGGCGCCCAGCCGCTGCTGCTCCTCGTCGGCCTGGTGCTGCTCACCCGGGCGGGCGACCAGGCCCAGGATGCGCAGCGGCGCTTCGAACGGCAGCGGTAGCCGGGGCGCCAGCACGCCCGGGTAGCGCGCCAGCGACACACTCAGGCCGACGTCGTCCTGCTCACCGGGGTCGAACATGAACTCCCAGGGCAGCCGGACCAGCTCCGGCGGGCGCACCCGCAACACCAGCCGCAAGGTGCCGCCGTCCGCGCGGGCGCGTGCCCGGCCTGCGGCATACAACTCACGCACCTCGTCGCCGAGCAGCGCCTCGAACAACTCCCGGCCCAGCTCCCGCGCGGGTTGCTCGTCTTCGCCGGTCGCGGGACGGCGCACCGCTGACGCCAGTACCTCATCCTTGATCACCGTGAGCCGGTGGTCGAGCTCGGTGAAGGTCAGCGGCAAGCGCATAGTGGCGGTGACCTCGTCGCCGGACATCCGGGCCAGCAACGGATAGGAACCGCCGACGCCTCGGCCGATCTCCAGCTCCAAGTCGAGCGTGGTCATACTCGCCCCTCCGCGCGGGTCACCCCGCGTACGCCGCACGCGGGTGGTTGGCAGATCCTACGGAGGCTCGGTTCCGCCCCACTGGCGTCGCTGTTTATCACAGTGCCGCCACTCGTCGAGCTCCGAGCGCCACCGGCGGCGCTTCACGTCGTAGTGCACCGGGCCCTGCTCGAACTCTGACAGGTCGAGCATCACCAGCGCCGTATAGGCGTGCCCGGGTAGATCGGGTTCCAGGACGACCTGCAGCCCGGTGCCGGCATCCTGCAGGATCAGCACCTGAGCATCCGACGTCCCGCCCCGGTTCCTCGACAGCCTGCCGACCAGGCGTTTCAGGGTCTGCGCGACGTCCTCGGCCAACACCGCGCCCAGACCGCTCAGCACGGCCTGCAAGGGCAGCGTGGCCAGCATCAGCCACTGCATCTCGTCCGGGCCACGACGAGCGGGCACCGTCCGGATCCGGACGGCGAGGCCGAGGGCACGAAAGGCGTCAGCGATCACCTGCCTTCGCTGCGCCCCGATCTCAGCGGCGACGAGGATCTGCGCCGTCGGGAGGTCCGGGTCACTCATCGTCATTCCCCTCGTGCCCTTCGGGTAAGGCCCAGATCCGAGCGGTCCGGTCCTTGCCCGCGGTCGCCAGCCGACGGCCGTCCGAGCTGAACGCGACCCCCCGGATCGCGTCCCGGTGCGCCAGCGCGACCAGCCTGCGGCCGGTGCGCACGTCCCATACCCGCGCGGTGCCGTCAGTACTGGCGGTGGCCAGTCGGCGGCCGTCCGGGCTGAACGCCACCCCCCGGACCACGCCCTCATGCACCAGCGCGACCAGCAGGCGCCCGCTGCGCAGCTCCCAGACCCGCGCGACGGCGTCTGCGCCGACGGTGACCAGCAGACGTCCTGATCGGGTGAACGCCGCCCCCCACAGCCGGGGGTGGGCGAACTCGGCGAGTCGGCGGGCGCTGCCGACGTCCCAGACCCACCCGACACCGTCGGCACCGGCGGTGGCCAGCCGGCGGCCGTCCGAGCTGAACGCCACCCCCCGGACCACGCCCTCGTGCACCAGCGCGACGAGCTGACGGCCGCTGCGCAGATCCCAGATCCGGGCCGTCTCGTCGTTGCTGGTGGTGGCCAGCCTGCGGCCGTCCGGGCTCAGCGCCATTCCCGCCAGGAAGTGATGCGTCACGTCGGCGAGCGGGGACCGCGCTCCGCTGGTGGCGTCCCAGATCCGGGCCGTCCCGCCGCGGCTCGCGGTCGCCAGCCTGCGGCCGTTCACGCTGAACGCCACTCCACGCACCGCGGTGTCGTGGGTGAGGGTGGCGAGCAGGGCCCCGCTGGTCGCGTCCCAGATCCGGGCGGTCCGGTCGTCGCTCGCGGTGGCCAGGCGGTGGTCGTCCGGGCTGAACGCCACCGCGTTGACCGCGCGGTCGTGGGACACCGCCCGCACCGGTACGGCCTGCAGCAACGGACAGGGCACCGGACGCCGGATCGGGCCGACGGCGGTCTGCTGCGAGGTCGCAGGGGCCGGCGAGGTCGCAGGGGCCGTCGCTGCCCGCGAGGTCGCGGGGGCCGGCGCTGCCCCGAAGATGCGCCCGTCGGACGCGTGCAGGTACAGCACCGGAGTGCCCCATTCCAGGGTGTCCTTCTTGGCCAGCCGCAGCGCCCGCCGGGCACGCATCACGCTGGTGTCGATCGGCAGTCGCTTGGCCACGTAATGGTAGAACGCCTGGGCGAACCGGATCGCGGCCAGGTCGGTGATCTCGAACTGCATGGCCACCACGGCAGGCACGCCCCGGCGCATCAGCGCACCGGCGGTGCTGGAGAATGCGTCCGACGCACCGCTGCGCCCTGTGTGGCAGGCGTTGAGCAGCACCAGCCGCAGCGTGTGGTGCTCGGCGAGCAACCGGCCGAGATCGTCGGCGCCGAGCGGATCGGTATCGCCCGCCCCGTCGGCCAGGGCCAGCGTGCCCTGGTCGAGGCCCCGGTCATACCCGCCGTGCCCGACGAAGTGCAGGATGTGCCAGGGACCTCCGTCCAGGGCCTCCTCCAGGTCCCGGTACGTCTGCCCGGTCACCCAGCCGAGCCGCACCAGGCCGTCGCGCCGCATCCCCGCCAGCGCCTCGTGCAGTCGCTGCTGTTCGTCGTCGACCGCCAGTGGGTCCTGGTCACGCGGGCGGGCGACCATACCCAGGATCCCCAGTGGCAGGGTGGCCCGCAGCGCCTGCACCGGCGCGAGTACCTCGGGGTAGCGCACCAGGGGGACGCTCAGGGCCAGGTAGTCCTGCCGCTCGGGATCGAAGAGGAACTCCCAGGGCAGCCGGGCCAGTTCCGGCGGGCGCACCCGCAGCACCAGCCGCAACGTGGCGCCGTCGGACCGTGCACGCTGGCTGCTGGCCAGGTACAGGCCTCGGACGTCGCCGGTGAGCGCCGCCTCGAACAACCACCGGCCCAGCTCCCGCACCGGCTCCTCGTCCTCGGTGGGGGCCCGGCGCACCACCGCGGACGACGCCAGCACGGCGGCCCGGATCACCACGAGCCGGCGGCTGAGCTCGGCGAGGGTGACCGGCAGCCGCATGCTGGTGGCGACCTCACCGTCCGGCGAGCGAGCGACCAGCGGGTAGCCGTCCGCGGTACCGGGGCCGATCTCCAGCTCGAAGTCGAGCGTGCCCATGCTGCTCGCCCTCCAAGCAGGTTCCCCGCAACCTCGCGAGGCGCTCCCTGATGTTACGTATTACCAGGTCAGCCAGCCCGCCGCGAATCCTGTGGATAACCCGTGAGTGGCGATGCGAGCTATAACTCGCATCGCCACTCACGAGGGCGCAGCCCTCCTACTCCCATTCGATGGTGCCGGGCGGTTTGCTCGTCACGTCGAGCACCACCCGGTTCACCTCGGGCACCTCGTTGGTGATCCGGCCGGAGATGCGGGCCAGCACCTCGTAGGGCAGCCGGGACCAGTCGGCGGTCATGGCGTCCTCGCTGGACACCGGGCGCAGCACCACGGGATGGCCGTAGGTACGTCCGTCGCCCTGGACGCCGACACTGCGCACATCGGCCAGCAGCACCACCGGGCACTGCCAGATGTCGCGGTCCATCCCGGCCGCGGTGAGCTCCTCGCGGGCGATCTCGTCCGCCGCCCGCAGCGTCGCCAGCCGGGTCGCGGTGACCTCACCGATGATCCGGATCGCCAGGCCGGGGCCGGGGAACGGCTGACGATGCACGATCGTCTCCGGCAGGCCGAGCTCCAGCCCGACCCGGCGCACCTCGTCCTTGAACAGCGCCCGCAGCGGCTCCACCAGCTCGAACTTGAGGTCGTCCGGCAGGCCACCGACGTTGTGGTGGCTCTTGATGTTGGCGGTGCCCGAGCCACCGCCGGACTCCACCACGTCCGGGTACAGGGTGCCCTGCACCAGGTAGCGGATCTCCTCGCCGTACCTGCCCGCCTCGGCCTGCAGATCCCGCGCGGCCGCCTCGAAGACCCGGATGAACTCCCGGCCGATGATCTTGCGCTTGTGCTCGGGATCAGTCACTCCGGCCAGCGCGTCGAGGAACCGGTCGCGGGTGTCGACGGTGACCAGCCGAACCCCGGTGGCCGCCACGTAGTCCCGCTCGACCTGGGCGCGTTCTCCGGCCCTCAGCAGGCCGTGGTCGACGAAGACGCAGGTCAGGTCATCCCCGACCGCCCGGTGCACCAGTGCGGCGGCGACCGCGGAGTCCACGCCGCCGGACAGCCCGCAGATCAGTTTGCCGCCCCGGGTCTGGTCCCGGATCGCCCGCACGGTGTCGTCGATGACGCCTGTCGTGGTCCAGTTCGGCCGGATGCCCGCCACCTCGTGCAGGAATCGGCGCAGCACCTCCTGGCCGTGCGGGGAGTGCACCACCTCGGGGTGATACTGCACCCCGGCCAGCCGGCGGCCGGTGTCCTCGAACGCCGCCACCGGGGCACCCTCGGATCGGGCGGTGACCGTGAAGCCCTCCGGTGCGGCGGTGACCGCGTCGCCGTGGCTCATCCACACCGGACCGCGCGGCGGCAGCCCGGCGTGCAACACCCCGCCGTCACCGAGGATCTGCAGGTCGGTCCGGCCGTACTCCCGGGTGCCGGTGTGCGCGACGGCGCCGCCCAGCGCGTCGGCCATCGCCTGGAAGCCGTAGCAGATGCCGAACACCGGTACCCCCGCCCCGAACAGAGCCGGGTCCACCCGGGGGGCACCGTCGGCGTAGACGCTGGCCGGCCCGCCGGACAGCAGGATCGCGGCGGGATTGCGCGCCAACAGCTCCGCGACCGGCGCGGTGTTCGGCACGATCTCCGAGTACACCTGCGCCTCGCGCACCCGGCGGGCGATCAACTGGGCGTACTGCGCGC
>DASXOL010000034.1:0-5070 GCA_036494295.1 Pseudonocardiaceae bacterium | reverse complement strand
CCGACCTCATCGGCACGCTGCGCGAGCAGATGTGGTCGCGCGGCCGGGTCGTCGCGAAGGTGCGCGAGGGCAAGCAGGAGGCGGGCGCCAAGTTCGCCGACTACTTCGACTTCTCCGAGCCGTTTACCAAGCTGCCCTCGCACCGCATCCTGGCGCTGTTCCGCGGTGAGAAGGAGGAGGTCCTCGACCTCACCCCAGAACCTGAAGAGAGCGACGAGGTCACCGACGGTCCGAGCCGCTACGAGCAGGCCATCGCGGCCCGCTTCGGCATCGCGGACCGGGGCCGTCCCGCCGACCGCTGGCTCACCGAGACGGTGCGCTGGGCGTGGCGGACCCGCATTCTCCTGCACCTGGGCATCGACCTGCGGATGCGGTTGCGCCAGGCGGCCGAGGACGAGGCGGTCCGCGTGTTCGCCGCCAACCTGCGCGACCTGCTGCTCGCCGCGCCCGCCGGTACCCGCCCGACGATGGGCCTGGACCCCGGTTTCCGCACCGGCGTGAAGGTCGCGGTGGTCGACGCGACGGGCAAGGTCGCGGCCACCGACACCATCTACCCACACGTGCCGCAGCGGCGCTGGGACGACGCGCTCGCCACGCTCGCGCGGCTGGCGGCCGAGCACCGGGTCGAGCTGATCGCGATCGGCAACGGCACCGCGTCCCGGGAGACCGACAAGCTCGCCGCCGAGCTCGTCAAGCAGCACCCGACGCTGCGCCTCACCAGGGCGGTCGTGTCCGAGGCGGGCGCCTCGGTGTACTCCGCGTCCGCCTACGCCTCCCAGGAGCTGCCCGAGCTGGACGTGTCGCTGCGCGGCGCGGTGTCGATCGCGCGGCGGTTGCAGGACCCGCTCGCCGAGCTGGTCAAGATCGACCCCAAGTCCATCGGCGTCGGCCAGTACCAGCACGACCTGCCCGAGGTGTCGCTGTCCCGCTCGCTCGACGCGGTGGTGGAGGACTGCGTGAACGCGGTCGGCGTCGACGTCAACACCGCCTCCGCGCCGCTGCTGCGCCGGGTCTCCGGCATCACCGGAGGGCTCGCGGAGAACATCGTGCTGCACCGCGACGCGAACGGCCCGTTCCGCTCCCGGCGCGCGCTCTCCGACGTGGCCCGGCTCGGCCCGAAGGCATTCGAGCAGTGCGCGGGCTTCCTGCGCATCCCCGGTGGTGACGACCCGCTGGACAACTCGGCCGTGCACCCCGAGTCCTACCCGGTGGTGCGGCGCATCCTCAGCGCCGCGGAGACCGACCTCGCCACGCTGATCGGCAACTCCCCGGCGCTGCGCGCGCTGCGGCCCGGCGACTTCGTGGACCCGACGGTCGGGCTGCCCACGGTCACCGACATCCTTTCCGAGCTGGAGAAACCCGGCCGCGACCCGCGTCCTGCGTTCACCACCGCCACGTTTGCCGAAGGTGTCGAGAAGGTCGCCGACCTCACGCCCGGCATGGTGCTGGAGGGCGTGGTCACCAACGTCGCCGCGTTCGGCGCCTTCGTCGACGTCGGAGTGCACCAGGACGGGCTGGTGCACGTGTCGGCGATGGCCAAGACCTTCGTCAAGGACCCGCGTGACGTGGTGAAACCCGGCGACGTGGTGCGGGTGAAGGTGCTCGACGTCGACGTGGCGCGCAACCGCATCGGGCTCACCCTCCGGCTCGACGACACCCCCGGCGACACCGCGGGCGAGCGGCGTGGCGGCAACCAGGGCGGCGGTCAGCAGGGCAGCCAGGGCGGCCGGCGCGACGGTGGCAGCGGCGGAAAGCCCCGCGGCCAGTCCGGCGGCGGCAGGTCCGCCGGCCGGTCCGGCGGCGGGCAGCAGGGCGGTGCGCTGGCCGACGCGCTGCGCAGGGCCGGCTACGACGGGTCCGACGGCCGCTGACCGGCCTTACTCCGGACCGCGCCCCAGACCGATGAAGTCGCGGACGAGGGCCGCGACCGCGTGCGGCGCGTCGAGATGCACCATGTGCGCGGCGTCGTCGAGCCGGACGGCCGCCACCGGCCCGTCGGCGACGCGCAGCGCGTCGATCTCCCTGCTGATCCCGGAGAACAGGGCCTCGGTCAGCTCACGCTGCTCGGCGGGCAACTGATCCAGCGGCGGGATGCGTCCGCCCTGCACGACCAGCGCGGGCGTGGTGAGCGAGCGCAGCTCGGCGAACATGTCCCAGCCCTCCAGCGGCGCCATGAGCGCGGGCAGCACCCGCAGGGCGGGCCGCAGCGCGAACCGGCCGTCACCGTCGGGCACCTGGGCCCGGCGTGCCCCGGCCTCGGCCAGCTCCCGATCCCAGCCGAAGGCGTCGGCCAGTGCCCGAGCCTGCGTCACCAGTGCCCCCGCGCCCGCGGCGTCGACCCGGTCGCCGACGGCGGGCTGCCGGTACATCGCGAGCTGGTCGGCGCGCCTGCGCTTCACCTCCGCGGCGGACAGGCCCGGATAGAGACTGGGCACGCCGCCGCCGAAACCGTCGAGGTCGACCACGCCCGCTGCGCCGTACGCGGCCGCGTAGCGAACCGCGACGGTGCCGCCCAGTGAATGGCCGACCAGGTAGGGCGCCCGCAGGTCGAACGCGGCGAGCACCGCGTCGACGTCGGCGAAATGCCCCGCCCAGTCGTAGTCGTCGTCGGCGGGCGGGTCGGAGCGGCCGTGCCCGCGCAGGTCCATGGCCACCAGCCGCAGACCGGGCAGGTGCGGGCGGACCGGTTCCCAGTCGAGCAGCGTGCGGTTGGCCCCGTGCAGCAGCAGCACGTCGGGTCCTTCGCCACCGTGGTCGACGACGGCGATGCGACCGGCCGGCCCGTCGACGAACGTGGTGACGTGGTCGAAGGCGATCGCAGGGCTGGTTGTCACGGCGGGCTGACACCTTCCGGATGGTGGGGCCGGAGCCGGTCCGGCCGGGCACGGTCAGTCAGGGCGAGTGCCGCACCGATCGCGATCCCCGCGGCGAGCGCGGCACCGTGGATGTTCGTCGTGGCGAGGAGTGCCACGGTAGCGAGCCCGCCCGCCGCCGCCACCGCCCGGCCGACCGGGCGGCCCCGCTGCACGGCGGGCTGGGCCGCGATCCCGCCGATCACGTAGAGGATCGCGACGGGCCAGAACACCCCGGCGAGCAGGGCGCCGCACCAGTACACGACCATTCCACCACTCGCCGGGCAGCCCGTTCGAGTTGCGCTGCATCGCGCCGAGCATGCCGGGCAGGAAGAACTGCAGGACACTCGTCGTGGCGGTCACTGCGAAGACGATCACCGTCAGCACGGGGGAAACGGTCCAGAGTGCGCCGCACGGGCGCCATCCTCACCTAACGGCCGCGGCACGTGACCCGGGCGTATCGTGAGCGCCGTGTGGCGGTTCGCGCTCTCCCGGCGGTGGTGGGCCGGGCATGCGCTGATCGCGGCGTTCTGCGTGACCTTCCTCCTGCTGGGCCGATGGCAGTGGGACCGGGCGCATTCGGCGACCGGGAGCTGGCAGAACCTGGGCTACTCGTTGCAGTGGCCGCTGTTCGCCGTCTTCCTGCTCGCGGCGTGGTACCGGTTCCTGTGGCTGGAACAGCACGCGGAGCCGGCCGTCGACGAGCCGGTGCAGAGCGACGAACCCGCGCAGGAACCCGAGCCCGCGGTCATGGGTTACCGGGCGCCCGCACCCCGACCGACGGTGGAGGACGATCCAGACGATGAACTCGCCGCGTACAACGCCTACCTCGCCCAGCTCGCGGCCGAGGACCGGCGGCGCTGACGCCCGTTCGCTGGCCTGGCGGCTGACGGTCTACCGGGTGTTGGCCTACGCCACCGGTGTCCTGTTGATCGTGGTCACGGTGGCCACGGTGATGAACTTCGGCTTCGGTGACGACCGCCTCGGGTGGACGGCGGTCATCCACGGTTACCTCTACATGGTCTACCTGGTCAGCGTCGTGGTGCTGGGTACCGCGATGCGGTGGCGGCCGGTCCGGATGCTGCTGGTGGCGCTCGCGGGCACCATCCCCCTGATGTCGTTCGTCGCCGAGCGCAGCGTCACCCGCGAGGTTTCGCGCAAGCTCTGAGCCCCGGTCAGCGCGGCTGCTCGCGCAGGAAGGGACAGCCGAGCAGCCGGCGGATCTCGCGGGCCAGTTCCGGCACGTCACCCACCGGGCGGGAGAACCCCAGCCGCACGTCGCGGTCCGCCTCGTCGGCTTCCACCCGCAGCCGCAGCCCGTAGCGGTCCAGGCCGAGCGGGCGCACCAGCGTGCCCGGACCGCGCAGCGACGCGGGCACCTGACGCAGCAGCTGGTCCAGGACGTCCGGGTGGTCGTACTCCAGGTGCCGCAGCCAGTTGCTCTCGAACCCGCAGAACGGGTCCGGCGCGGCGCAGGCGAACTCCGCGGGGCGCACCGAGGCGGTGCCGTCGCCGTCGGCGAGGATCAGCGAGGCGGCGCGCAGCCGCAGCACCGTCGCGCCGTACCCGACGTCGAGTAGCCGCGGGTCGGGGTGCCGCTCGCAGATCGCCACCGCGGCCGCGCGGGCCTCGTCGGTGCCGAGCGGGCTCAGCCAGCCGCTGATCCACAACAGGCCGCGCACCGGCTGCCGCAGCGGCACGGGCGCGGAGTCGGCGAGCTCCACCATGGCGGGCAGTTCGCGGCGCGGCGCCGAGCGCGTCGCGGCCACCGCGGGATGCTCCTGCGCCACCACCACCAGCGCGTTCCCGTCCGGACCGACGTGGTGCAGCAGCGGGACGAAGCGGGCCGCGCCGGAGCCCGGCAGCACGGTCGCGGACCCGCCCCGGCGGGCGATGCTCTGGGCGCGTTCCGCCGCGCTCGGCGCCGCGATGTCCCGATCCCCGGTCGTCCGCCCGACGGCCACTGACTACCTCCCGTTGCCTTAGGCGACCCTAACCGAGAAGTGCCACGGGGAGAAGGTGCTCGACGTGGTGACGAACCCCCCGAAGCGCCGCCAGTAAGGTGCCCCGGGTGTCATCGGTGTTGAACCTGCATTCCCTCGGCTCGAGGGGCGCGCCTTCGCTGGTCGCGCGCTTGGTCGACGATGCGGCGCTGTTCCCGCCCGCGGTGGCGGGCATGCGCGATGCCGTCCAGTTGCACCTCGCGGCTCGCAACGAG
>DASXOL010000033.1:0-4887 GCA_036494295.1 Pseudonocardiaceae bacterium | reverse complement strand
CGGGCCGCTGTTCTCCCTCTGACGTGAGAAGCCGTGACAAGCTGTACAGATCTACCCGCGAGGTGGCACGATCGGCGACGTCGCGCGCACCCGAGGGGATGGCCTTGAAAGCTGCTCAGCCCGAGCATGGTCCGTCGGCAGGCACTGCGCAGCGCACGCCGGAGGCGGGCGGCCCGACCGTGCTGCGCATCGCGCTGGGCACGCAGCTGCGGCGGCTCAGGGAGGCCAGCGGGATAACCAGGGAGGCGGCCGGCGAAGCCATCCGGGCATCGCACGCCAAGATCAGCCGCCTGGAACTGGGACGGGTCGGCTTCAAGGAGCGCGATGTGGCCGACCTGCTCAGCCTGTACGGCGTCACCGATGTCGAGGAGCGGCAGGCCTTCCTGGCGCTGGCGCGGCGCGCCAACACGCACGGATGGTGGCACCGGTACGGCGACGTCCTGCCCAACTGGTTCGAGATGTATCTCGGGCTGGAGCAGGCCAGTTCGGTGATCCGCAGCTACGAGGCGCAGTTCGTGCCGGGCCTGCTGCAGACCGAGGACTTCGCCCGCGCGGTGATCCAGTTGGACCATCAGCGCAGTTCCGTGGACGACATCGAGCGCCGCGTCGCGCTGCGCATGACCCGGCAGCAGTTCCTCTCCTACCCCGACGCGCCCGATTTCTGGGCGGTGGTCGACGAGGCCGCGCTGCGGCGCCCGGTCGGCAGCCAGGCGGTGCTGCGTGCGCAGCTGCGGCGGCTGGTCGAATTGGCCGAGCGGCCCAATATCACGCTGCAAATCGTGACATTCGGCAGTGGCGGTCACGCCGCCGCGGGCGGGCCGTTCACGATATTGCGATTCGCCGAGCCCGATCTGCCGGACATCGTGTACCTCGAACAACTCACCAGCGCGCTGTACCTGGACAAGGTCCACGACACCGATCATTACCTCGCCGTGATGGACCGGCTGTGTGTCCAGGCCGAGTCGCCCGCGAATACCATTGCCTTCCTGCACCGGCTGATCAAGGAGAGCTGAGCCCGGCCGGAAACGGTTACTCCGGCATTCTCGAACGCGGTTCCGGACAAGCGGCTTTCCGCTGCGGAGCCGGCGCTGGCCGTTCCCGGCGTCGGTCACCGAATGTCGCCGGACGATTTCCGCCCGGCTCGGCAGGCATTCGCGGCGCTAGTGCGCGCCGGAGCCGTCCGCCACGGCACGCGCGACCAGCGCCCGGCTCAGGCCGGGCAGCGCGACAGCCAGCCTGCGCCGCATCGGCACGGCGACGCGGCGGCTCAGCATGTCGTACCCGGCGGCCTCGATCTCGTCCAGGATGCCGCCGTAGAGGGCGGCCGCGGTGCTGACGCAGGCACGGGAGACGGGGGCGAGCATCGGGATGCCGGGCGCGGCCCTGCGGTACATCGCCTTGGTGCGGGCGACCAGGTAGGCCAGGACGCGGCGCACCCGTGGATCGGTCCGCGCGCCATGGCGGCACCAGACCAGGAGCTCGCGGTCCACCCCGAACGCGGCCAGTTCGTCGGCGGGCAGGTAGATCCTGCCGCGATCGAGGTCCTCGCCGACGTCACGGAGGAAGTTGGTGATCTGGAAGGCGATGCCCAGCGTCGCGGCGTACGGCTCCGCCTGCTCCCGCGGGACGACGGTGCCGAGCACCGGCAGCACCTGAAGCCCGATCACCGCCGCGGAGCCGTACACGTAGCGGGCCAGGTCGTCGAAGGTGCGGTAGGCGGCGACCCCGCCCTCCTCCACCGGGCGGTCCATCCGCATCGACGTCATGAAGTCGGTGAAATGGCGGTGATCGATCTGATACCGCACCGCGGTGTCCACCGCGGCAGCCAGCACGGGGTGGTCGGACCGGCCCAGGGTGAGGCCCTCGTCGAGCCGCCCGGCGAACGCGTCGAGGTCGGCCAGGCGCCGGGACCAGTCCCGGGTGTCGGCGAGGTCGTCCACGATCTCGTCCGCGTACCGGGCCAGCCCGTATAGCGCGTGGATCGCGGGCCGCGCCTGCGCCGGCAGCAGTCGTGTGGCCAGGAAGTAGGTGCGCCCGTGTGCGGCGTTGAGCTCGCGGCAGCGCAGGTAGGAGGCGCGCAGCGCGGGATCGGTGATGCCGGCCGCGTCGAGCTCGCGGTTCATGCCGCCTGAGTAGGCGCCGGTGCCTGCTCGTCGGTTCCGGCCGCGGCGCGGGAGGGGTTCAGCCGCAGCGGGTCCCGGCGCAGCAGGGAGACCGCGGCCAGCGCGGAGAGCGCCATGATCCCGATCTGGTACGGCCAGGAGTTCAGACCGCTCTCCCCGGTGGGGTAGGTGCACAGCAGCAGCCAGGTGGAGCCGGCCACCACGGCGGCCAGTGCCCGCGGGCGCCACATCAGCGCCGCGCTGAGGGCCAGCGCCCAGGTGAGGTACCAGGGCAGGGTCGCGGGTGCCAGCAGCGCGGCCCAGAGCAACGCGATCGCGCCGCGCCGTACCGCCTCGGCCTCGCCGTCCCTGGCCAGCCACCACTGCCGGGCGAGGATGACCAGGAACAGCGCCGATCCGAGCAGCCGGAAGACCTTGATGAACGCCGCGACCGGGACGTCGTGGAACGGCGAGGTCAGGGTGTGTGCCAACTGGCCCGCACCGGTGGGCAGCGACATCCAGTTCACGATCAGCGACGGTGCGTTCAGCGCGGGGATCCATCCGAGGCCGACGCCGGAGACCAGGGTGATGCCGGTGAACACCACGGCGAAGACCCCCACCGCGGCGGCCCCTGCTCTGAGCACTCGGGCCCAGCCGCTGCCGGGCAGTCGGCGTGCCCAGATCAGGACCAGGAACGGCAGGGCGACGCCGGCGGAGGCCTTCACCGCCATCGCGACCGTGGCCAGCGCGATGCCTCCGGCGTGCCTGCGCTGCAGCACCAGCAGCGTGCCCATGGCCAGCAGGCCGATCATCAGCAGGTCGTTGTGCGGGCCGCCGACCAGGTGCACGACGGTCATCGGGTTGGCGACCACCAGCCAGAGCGTGACAGCGCGGTTGCCGCCGAGGTGGTCGGCGAGCCGCGGAAGCGCGTAAATCAGCAGCGCCAGCCCGCTGAGCAGGACGATCCGCATGCCGATCACGCCGACGATGGCGTCCTCGTCGGTGAGCCAGTTCATGACCTTGGCGATCAGGATGAACAGCGGACCGTACGGCGCGGGGGTGGTCTGCCACAGGTAGTGCACGTTGTCGGCGATCGGCCCGGGGGGCAGTTCAGCCGGGCCGACCGCGTAGGGGTCGAGCCCGCGCAACGCGAGGGCGCCCTGGGCGAGGTAGCTGTAGACGTCGCGGGTGAACAGCGGCGGCGAGAACAGCATCGGTGCCATCCAGAGCCCGCCCGCGGCCAGCACGTCGCGCCCGTTCGCCGCGCCGGCCAGCACCTGGCGGCCCAGGCGCACCCAGGCCCACACGATCAGCCCGACCGCGACGTAGAGCACCGCGGTGGCCAGGTCGCGGCCGTGCCCGTACCGGATCCAGGACAGCGGGCCGCCGGTGATCAGCGGGTCGGTGACGAGGATGCCGCCCGCCCCGACCGCGGTGATCGCCAGCAGCGCGGAGCCGACCAGCCCGAGCAGCGCGGTCCCGAACACCACCCGTCCGGGGATGAGCCGATCGAGGAGCCGGTCGGTGGTGTCCGGCTCCGCGGCGGGAACGACGGTTGGTGCACCCGGTGCGGTCGTGGGCGAGGTCGAGGTCGACGTCATGGCGGCCCGTATATTTCCACAGCGCGCGCCGGACGTCGGCATCAGAGACCCTCGTGATCAGGTCGTTACCCGCGCGTATCAGCCCCGTACACCGGCGCCGCGGCGCGCGCCGGTGATGCGCGCGGCGGCGAGCTTGCCGGACAGGATCGCGGTGGGGACGCCGACACCGGGCGTGGTTCCGCACCCCGCCAGAACGACGTTGACCTGCCCACGAACCAGATTCGACGGCCGGAACGGGCCGGTCTGGGCGAAGGTGTGCGCTGCGGAGAACGGAGTACCCACCGCGAGCCCGTCCGCCGCCCATTCGGCGGGCGTCACTAGTTCCTCGACTTCGAAGGAATCACCCAGACCGGTGAGGCCGCGGCGCTCCAGCGTGCCGACCAGTTCGTCCCGGTATGCCGGTCCGAGGCTCGCCCAGTCCAGCGGCGCGGTGCGCAGGTTCGGGCACGGCGCCAGGATGTAGAGCAACTCGCGGCCTGCGGGGGCCAGCGTCGGGTCGGTCGCGGTCGGACGGGTGACCAGCAGCGAGGGGTCGCTCATGAGGCGCCCGCGGAAGATGATCTCGTCGAAGGTGCGCTCCCACTCCGTCCCGAACATGATCGTGTGGTGGGAGAGCCCATCCCAGCCGGGCCCGGTACCGGGCCGCACCCCGGCGTGCAGCACCACCGCCGAGGGCGACCACCGCAGCGGCACCGGCCTGCGCGGCGCCCGGCCCAGCAGCCGGTGCACCACCGGCAGGTCGGGGGTCAGCACCACCGCGTCGGCCGCGATCCGCTCGCCGTCGGCTGTGTGCACCGCGCTGACCCGGTCCCCGGAGCGCTCCAGCGAGGTCACCGTGGTCCGGTAGCGGAACCGCGCACCCGCGTCGGCGGCCGCGTCGGCCATCGCCTGCGGCAGCGCACGGACGCCGCCGCGCGGGAAGAAGACACCGGCCACGGTGTCCATGTAGGCGATCACCGCATAGGCACCCAGCGCACGCCGCGGCGGCACGCCCGCGTAGAGCGCCTGGAACGAGAAGAGCCGCTGCAGCCGCTTGTCCCGCAGGAACCGGGCGACCTGGGGGCCGAGCCTGCCGAAGCCGCCCAGCATGGTCAGCCTCGCCAGGTCGCGGACCGCGTCGCGCCCGGCGACGAGATCCAGCGGGGAGTCGAAGTTGCCGCCGATGAACCGGCCGATCTCCACCC